>JBAZPA010000072.1:0-6714 GCA_041648435.1 archaeon | reverse complement strand
TGAAAACTACGACGTGATTTTCACTACCTATGAGAAGCTCGAAAGCCTTCTGCGCCACAACACGCACTGGCTTGCCGAAGTCGGCCTGGTAATAGTGGACGAAATACATGAAATTGATTCCGACCGAGGGCCCACGATTGAAATCCTCCTCATGAAACTGGGGAAAATCGCGAAGCCGAGAATCCTCGGGCTTTCCGCCACGATTCCAAATGCGGGGGAAATAGCGGAATGGCTTGGCGCAAAGCTCGTTGAAAGCGATTTCAGGCCCGTGAAACTCGAAGAGGGCGTTTTCTTGGACGGAAAACTCGATTTCGGTTCCCGCACGGAAAGCGTTTCCGGAAGCTCGCTTGAAGCGCTTGTGAAGGACACTTTGGGAATGAAAAAGCAGTGCATTGTTTTCTGCAACACGCGCAAGCTTTCGCAGTCAACAAGCCAGAAGCTCGCGGGAATTTCCCTTTCCTGCCTTTCAGAAAACGAAAAAGCAAGCCTTGCAAAGGCCGCGGCAAAGTCGCTTGAAAGCCTTGAAGTTCCCACGGAGCAATGCAAACTGCTTTCCTCCCTCATTTCGTGCGGCATTGCTTTCCACAATGCGGGCTTGGTTTCCAAGCAGAGGAAAATCGTGGAGGATTTGTTCCGTGAGGGAACTTTGAAGGTTGTCACTGCCACTCCGACCTTGGCGGCGGGCATCAACACACCAGCGTTCCGCGTGATTATTACTTCACTGCACCGTTATTCGCTCGACGGAATGCACGAGATTTCCGTGCGCGAGTACAAGCAGATGGCCGGAAGGGCAGGAAGGCCGTCCTTCGACTCGTGCGGCGAATCAATCGTGCTTTGCAAGAACGACTTTCAGGCTGAAAGCGTTTTCGAGAATTTCATTAAGGGGGAACTGGAGCCGGTTGTCTCGAGGCTCGGAATGGAGCCCGTTCTGCGAACGCACATCCTTTCCTCGATTGCCTCGGGCTACGCTTTCGATTTGCAGTCACTGGAGGAATTTTTTTCGAAGTCGTTTTACGCCCACCAGTACAGGGACTTGGGGAAACTGAATGCGAAAATAAGGGACGTCCTTTGCGAATTGGAGGAACTGGAATTCGTTCAGCCAAACGACCGCGGTTTTCAGGCAACCAAATTGGGGAAAAGGGTTTCCGAATTGTACCTGGACCCCTTGAGCGCGCATTCAATGATTGTTGCATTGAAGTACAATGAAAACGAATTGACCACGCCGCTTTCGTATTTGTTCATGGCGGCAAATTCCTCGGAATTAATGCCCTACATTTCGGTTCCCAAGGCGGATGAGGGGGAATACTGGCTTGAATTGCAGGGCAACTCCCCGAATCTTCTTGTTTCCCAGCAGCAATTGTACTCGGATTACTCCGTGCTCCAGAAATACGCCACCGCGCGCATGCTCAATGACTGGATTTCGGAGTCGAAGGAAGAGGATTTGATGAAGGAATACAACGTCATGCCCGGAATTCTTCGCGGAAAGCTCGAAATCGTGGACTGGCTGCTTTATTCCGCTCTCGAGCTCTGCCAATTGGTGGGCTGCCAGAAGCATAGCAAGAATTTGCTGTTCCTGCGCAAGCGCGCCAAGCACGGAGTGAAGGAGGAATTATTGCCTTTGATTGAATTGCGCGGCATAGGTCGCGTCAGGGCGAGGAAGCTTTTTGCTTCCGGAATAACGCGCCTCGCGGATTTGAAGAAAACCGACGTGGTTGACTTGGAGCGGTTGCTCGGAAAGCAGGTCGCGCTGGGCGTGAAGAGGCAATTGAAGCAGGTCGGATAAATTCCGCTTCAATTCCCGTGATTCATTCCCGTCTGAATCGCTGCCGAAATCTTCTTCGGGTCGAATGCCGGCTTTATGAGCCTTGTCTGGCCGCGAATTCCGTGCCCCGAAGCCGTTGTCGTAATCAGGCCGTACATTTCGAGTTCGCTTAAGTACTCGCGGTACCAGCGCGCGGAAATCGCGTTCTCGTTCAATTGCTTCGCGATGCTCCTGTATTCCTCGTATACTTCTCCCGAGAAAAGCGTCCTTTCGGTTTCCCCGCTTATTTTCGTGAATCCCCTGTCTTTTGAGCTCAAACTTGAAATCGCGTACAAAACCAGTTGCTCCTGCTGGGGCAAAGTGCTTATCATGCCGTAAATTATTTCCTCTTCCACCGAGGCCTTTGCCTGCCTCACTTCCTCTTCGTCCACGATTTCCTTTTCCTGCGCGTCCGCCATCTCTCCGGCGCGCAGCAACAGCATTACCGCGGTCCTTGCGTCCCCGCTTTCCTTTGCCGCCAACGCGCTTGCCAGGCACAATGCGGCTTCCGAAACCTTTCCTTCGTTGAATGCAAGTTTTGCCCTCTGGTCCAGTATTGCGCGCAATTCTTCGGCATTGTATGGCGCAAAAACTATTTCCCTCTGGCACAAACCGCTCTTTGTGCGCGGGTCAAGCCTTTCCTTGAACAATACGTTGTTTGAAATCCCGATTATTGAAATGCTTCCTCTTGAAAGCTCGTCGTTCGCCCTTGTCAATGCATAAACCAATTCGTCCAAATCCCGCACTTTGTCTATTTCGTCCAAAACGAGCACAAGGTGCCTGTTATTTTCGGCGTGGCTTATTAGTTTGTCGTTCACGAAACTCGAGCTGAAACCCAAAAAGTTTTCTTCGGGGAAAAACTGCTGTACGGCCTTTGCCAGAACCTTGTACTTGGTGGGGTGGGTCCTGCAGTTAACGTAAACTGACCTGATTCCCAAATTTTTGCCTTTCGCGAATTCAAGCAATTGGCTTATAACGTGCCTTACGGTAACGGTTTTGCCCGTTCCGGTTTTCCCGTAAACGAAGACATTGTTTGATTTTTTGTTGTTGCACAATTCAACCAGGTTTTCGGAAATGAACCTGATTTGGCTTTCCCTGAAAGGCAATGTTTCGGGAACGTAATGCGGAGTAATCGCATTCCTGTCCCTGAACACGGTTTGCCTTGAAAGCCTTTCCTCAAAGAAGTCCTGAAGCTGCATCCAATTACCCCCCCGACCGCTGTTCCGGAAAAACGAAAAAAGAATACCGGAAGAAAATCGCACTACCCTTTCTTCCCCAAAAAATTGAAAAGGGAATTGAATTCGGAAAGTCAACCAATCGGGCTTCGGGGGCATTAGGATTGCAAAAGGGAGTTATGTATTATGCCCCTTTTTGCCTTGCTTTCCGTTCCTTTGACAGCAAAAGTTAATATATAGTAATGGCACCTATATTGGATTAAAGAAATTTCGGGTTTTTTAACCACAGGGGTGATATTTTTGGCTTTTCTGGAAAAAGTTTTCAAGAATAAGAGTGGGGATGTGGACATTGAGGAATTCCTTAACTCGTTGGACGTTGAAGAGGAAACAATGCCCGACGCGGACGTTTACGTCAAGCCCATTTCCTTGCAGCACGACTCCGACGGACAGGCCGTGGTGGATGAAATCAAGCAGGGCAATATAGTCCTCCTTAACATCGGGGACCTGAGCAAGAGGAATGCCGTTAAGCTGAGGGAAATGGTTTCGGTCATAAAGGGAGAAGTGGAAACCATTGACGGGGACATCGCGAGAATCAGCGCGGACAGAGTCCTCGTCACGCCGGCAAGATTCAAAATCATAAAGCGCAGGGGCGAATAAGGCCCCCTTTTTCCGCTTTTTCTTTTACCAGCCAGTTTTATTTATTGGCTTGGTTTTTTTCCCAAGAATAAACTATTTTATACTTCCTCAAGCCATTCTTATTCGGTTTTCCATGATTCTGGGCAAAAAGGCGTTTAAGGCGGATTTTTCATTGGGGCAAATGCAGGAATTGCTTGAATCCCATTTGAAGGAAAGGCACTGGAAGAAATACGAGGCAGGCGAAATAACCCTGCATTACACTCCTTATTACGTTTTCAATTTTGACGCTTTTCCCGAATCGGGCGGCGGGGGGAAGCTCGCGGTTTCCGAAAGCGAGTCCGGAACGGGCGCGCTCAACGGAGTCACGGGGGAGCTTTCAGGCGAAGTCGCTGAGTTCGCGGAAGAAAACGAGGCAATTTTCGTGAAGAGCCCCGGCGAGGGAATAAGCTTTGTGGTGGAAAAGCTTTCCTACAATGAAAACGAAATATTGCGGATTGCGCCATTGCGGTTGGCCGCAAAGCTCGGAATAGGAAAGGACGAAGTCATTGTCTCGGGATTGGAGCTCGTTTACCTGCCCGAATGGATTGTGGGAGTAAAGCTTGCGGGCGAAGAATACGAGCTGTCCGTCAGCGCCGTAACCGGCGAAATAGTTTCAGGGGAGGAAATTCCCCTGCGAGAAAAGGGGTGGAGCGAAGTCACAAAGGAAACGCTTTCGGATTTGAAGAGCCCCAAGGGCTGGGTTTCGCACTCCAAGAATCTCGCGCATTCCGCTAAATCCGCCTTGACCCACGAGAAAACCAAGAGCGGATTTTCGTATTTCCTTGAAAGCAGAAGCCTTCAGGCAATCCTTCTGGTCATTCTCGCCGCGCTCATACTCGCGCAGGCTTTCGGCTTCATAAAGCTTCCGTGAAGGCTGCTTCCCTCAGACGTATTCAAACAGACTTTTCTGCGCGGTTTTCTCCTCTTCGGGCCTGTCTGAAATGAAAACCGAGTTTATTTCCCTTTCAATCAAATCCACGCGCTGTTTCAGGTAACTGCTTAACTGGTAGGTCGCGATTATTTCCTTTGCAATGGCAAGGTACTTTCTCACCGAACCCTGTGCGATAGTGAGAATCAGGTGCCCCTCCTTGCACTTCGTGCACTTTCCGCACAGGGGAATGCGCCTGTACTTTGCATTGCAATTCGTGCACCGGAAGCTTTGCCTGCTGAACGAGTGCGCGTTCCCGATTATGTCCGGAAGGAAGTGGCTTGCAAGAACGCGTTCAAGCGCGTCCTTTGTCTGAACCGCGCGTATTTTTCCCTGCAGTCTCGCCTGCGTCTTTATTTTGTCCTCCATTGTCGCAAGCGTTATGTACATCGACTGCTTCGGCCCCTCGTCAAAGCACCCGGTTTCGTGCGTGAACCCTATTCCGTCATATTGGCCCTTCGTGCCGAGCTTGTCGTTCACGATGCTTATTCCCTTCACTGCCTTCGGCATCGTGAGCTCGAGGGTTTTCTCGTAGAATTCAAGCGGAAAGGACGAGCAGGTTTCCATTTCATAAACCTCGCTGTCGACTTCCGTGGGGTCTAATGCAATCGTGAACACGAGGGGCGCGTCCATTCTTCCCCCGCGCTTGTCAGAAAGATAGTCTTCGGAGAAATTGAGCAGGGCGTCCATAAGCAGCATTATCGAGTCCTGGTCGCCGTCCACATTCCTTCTTTTTACTGTATGAAAGTACGGGGTTCCCCATCCGAGCCTTGCCTTGCTGTATCCGATTATTCTCGCGACTATTCCCGCGGAAGTGTGGGGCGCCAGCCCCATCACCAGTTCTCCGATTATGTCTTCCTTTGTTTTTGCGTTGAAGTAGGATTGGACTCCGTAGTACTTTGAAAGCAATTCGTCCGTGAACTGGCTTACCTTCAAGAGCCAGTCCCCGCAGCCCTCGTGAACCACAAGGTCCTGCGGAAACATTTCCAGCATCTGGTCATCCGATTCGAGGGGCTTTCCGTTCATGTCCTCAAGATAACCCAGCTCCATTGCCTTTTCCGCGGTAATCCCGATTTCCTTGGGCATGAAATGCGTCAAGGGCGCGTTGAGCAGTTCATACCTCATTGTTCCGTCCCTGAAAACGTGCAAATTGTATTTTGCGCGCAGGATTCCCTTTTCAATGGGCTCGGGAACCTTGTCCTTGCTTATGAGCCCCTTCACACCCTTAAGCGGCTCCGGAATTCTTGCATTGAGTTTCCTTGTCCCGTTTTCCACGATTTTTGCAAGATTGTACGCCCTTTTCTCGTAGCCAACCGTGAGCCCGTTGCAGCTCTCGCATTTTGCGCTTTCGCCCGGATTTATTCTTCCGCATCGAATGCACTTGCTTACGCGCACGGTGCGCGAATTGCATTCAATGCACTTCTGGGTTTCGCGCAGTTGGCCGCATTTCCCGCATTTGAACAGCGCGATTTCCGCCTCGATTGTTCCCTCCGCCATGTTGCGGTTGATTGAATTCAGCATTGCCTTGTTCATGCTTCTCGTGCTTCCCCCGAACAATCCTATCGGGAACAGCGCGTGCGGGTTTCCCTTCATGAGCCTCGGCTTTGCCTGCTCCGGCCTTCCCATTCTTGCGCCGACAAATGTTCCCGCCTTGTCCCTGATTTGCATTCCCGAAATTTCCGTCAGGGATTCAAGAACGTTTTCCTTTACTAATTCCTCCGCGCTTCCCGGCCGCAATGCGCCCATTGTTTTGAGGAAAGCGTAAGCGAATTCTTCCGCGATTAAGATTACGGTTCTCTGGGTTTCGGATTCCCCGCTTTTTTCCGAAACCTTTTCAAGCTTGTGGGGCAAGCCGATTCTTTCAAGGAAGTCCTTTGTTTCGGCCTTGTTTTCGAGCCTCGCGCCCACAATCCTTTCTCCCCCGAACAATTTTTCGGCTTTCTGGCATGCCGCAACAAGCTTCTTCAGTTCCCCGATGCTTAGCGCGGTGTAATACGCGAGGTAATTCGGGTGCAAGGGAATTCCCGCCTCAATTGCCAATTCTATTGCCTCAAACGGGCTCACATTGCGCGGCTTTTCCGCCGCCTTTTCAAGGCTTATTCCCGAAACCCTTTTCCCTTCCGCGAACGCTTTTT
>JBAZPA010000071.1:0-6832 GCA_041648435.1 archaeon | reverse complement strand
ATCCCGGAACGTACATTCCCGAGTTGTCCAGTTGCGCGGCAACCGCGCTCGGCCCCTGCCCTGCCATTTCCACCCAGAATTTCCCGAACACCACGCACGCCGCCACGAGTATTGCAAGGTATGCGAGTGCCTGCAGTATGTCCGGCCCCATTATCATGAAGCCGTTGAGCCCCGTGGCTCCCACCTGCAATGCCACTTTTTCAAGCAAGCCGAAGGGCGAAGTCGTAAGGTACGCGATTGCGCCGAAGAAAGCGCCGATTATGGGGATTTTTGCGGTCATTATCGACCACAATTGTATGTTTGCGAATAACGCGACCGCAAGTATTACCGGCAAATTTGAAACGTAAAGGAATTTCACGGGAAACCTGCCGCCAAAGCCCTTTGCGCCGATTGCAATGGGGATGTTTACGTGGATTCCCTCGAAGTAAACCACGACAAAGAAAACCGCAATGGTCGCAATTATCGGCACAAGCAAAAGGAAGTTTATTCCCGTGGAAAAGCTTCCGATGAACTGCGACAATATCCCCTCCACTATCCCTGTCGGGGTCGAAAGATATGGCGCGAATATGCGCCAGAGTATTTCCTGGCTGACTCCCGCCGCAATGAACAGGCTTATTCCGGAGCCGATTCCGTATTTTGAGGTGACTTCGTCCAGGTAAAGCAATATTATCGAGCCCAACGCCACCTGAAGCACGACCCAAATGAACATCCCCGGCAACGGGATAAGGAGCCCCGAGAAAGTGTAAATTGCGGCCTCAAAGAAAGACATTATTATTGCAAGCATTTTTTGCAGCGAGGAAAACCTTGCTTTGTCCTCCTTTTTGCTCAAATCAAACGGAAGTATTTTTGCGCCCACAAGCAATTGGAGTATGATTGACGCGAGGACGATTGGGCCGATTCCCGCGGTAATCAGGGTTCCGATTTTTGATGCAAGTATCTGCTGCAATGCCAGCAATGGCCCTGCCTTTGCGGCGTCCAGCCCCAGTACCTGTATTTCCCCCATTATGAAGAATATGAGGAGTATTGCGCTTGTCCACAGCAATTTTTTTGAGAGTGGCGGAGCCTTTTCTGGAGCCTTGATTTCAGGCAGCATTTTGAACAAGGGGTCGAATCTTGCAAAGAAATTCATTGTTTTTCTTCCCCTGCCTTTTCCTTTACGGTTTCGGTTTGGGCTTCCTCAATCCTTACGCCGTTTCCCTCGATTTTTTTTGCGGCCTTCTTGCTCACGTCCATCCTTACTACCACGAGCCTTTCGGTTATTTTTCCGCTTCCAAGGAGCTTGTCGAAGCCGATTATGCTTCCGTCAACGTGAATTTCATCCCCTTTCCTTTCCGCCTTCTTCTGGATTACAAGCTTCGGAAGAATTTCCATGAGCGCACCTATGCTTATCGGCTTTGCTGTTTCCTTTTTCGGCTTGAGCCTGTACTTTCCGGGCCTCACGTTGTAATAGGTCATTCTCTTGTGCTTCCAAGCCCCCCCTTTTCCGCGCCCGCCTTTAGTTCCCGCGCCTCTCCAGTTCTTCTTGTTTCCGTGCTGGGTCCTGTTTCCGCGCAGTTTGTTCTTGCGTTTCCTTTGCCTTACGACCATTCAAACCACTTTTTTCCATTTCATTTTCGTTTGGCTTTCACGCCATTTTTTCTATGAGCTTGTTTATCGCGCTTTTCCTGTATCCCAGCGCTCCGCCTTCGGGGAATGCTTTTTTTATTCCGTTCCTTTCAAACCCCTTTCTCGGCGGGTGCAATCTGAAAAATTTCTTGATTCCGAGTTCGCGCAGCCCTGTTTTTCCGCTCATGACCGCTTCCGCGAGTTCAGCGAAGCCCTTGAAGCCCTTCTTTTTCAGGAATTCCACGCCGATTTTTTTGTTGCCCGCAAGCAGCGCCCTTTTTTCGAGGAGCAGTGCAAGCGTGTTTTCGTCGATTTCGCCCCAAGTTATGTAGTCCTTTGCTTTTGCAATCATTTTGGCGTTTGAATTGCTTTCCTTTACGAGCACAAGGTGGTTTGCCCTGTCCACTCCGATTACGTCGAGGGTTCTCGCAAGCTCCCTCCGTATTCCCGTGTTTCCCCTGATTCTTATCACAGCGTACATACAATCACTCTTCTTTCGGCATTTCAACCGCGCTTTCTTCTTCCGCTTTTTCCGCTTCGTTTTCTTTTTTATTTTTTTCGCGCTTCCCGCGCTTTTCCCCGGTTTCTTCCGCGAATTCCCCTTTTTTGTGGCGAACGTGCCTTTCGCTTCCTTCGCCGAGCCTCATCGAGGTTGTCTGCCTAAGCGCGTCTATTGCCGCGAGCACGAAGTTAAGCGTGGTATCGGTCGCGCCCTTGGTTTCAGACCACACGTCGGTTATTCCCACGAACCTGAAAACGTCCTTTGCGTTGTCCCCGATCACCAAGCCGGTTCCCCTTGGCGCGGGCATTAATTTTACGCGCACCGAACCGCATTTTCCTTCCACCATGAATGGCACCGAGTGCTCTGTTCCGCAACCGCATTCCCAGCTTCCGCAGCCTTTCCTCACCCTTATGAGGTTGAGTTTTGCTTTCTTTGTCGCCTTTCTTATCGAGGGAAACCTTTCTTTGTCCTTTGCTATTCCCACGCCAATGTAACTGTGCCTGTCCCCGACTATTACCGTTGAGCGGAATGAAAACATCCTTCCCGACCTTCTGACTTTTGCGGTTTTCTTGAAGTTAACGAGCTTTTCGTCCAAATCCTTTACCAGCGAGTCAACGACCTGTGATTCCATTATCCTGTAGCCGTTGTCGAATGCCTCGTCAAGCGAGTTTATTTCGTTTGCCCTGACTTTCCTTCCGAGCTCGGTTTTTGGAACCCAACCCTCTATTTCCTTTGCCTTCCTTTCAATCGCGAATTCCTTCTCCCTCTCCTCGCGGTCCTTTTCCTTTCTCTTGCGCCCGTCTGCCTTGCGCCCCGCATTCGGCCTGTTTCCCCTCGCCTTTTCCTTCATTTGCCTTCACCTTCCGCCAAAACCCGCTTTTTGGTTTCTTCAAACGCCGCAATTATTCCCTTTAACGAATCATTCCCGTTTTTTTCCCCGAACAATGAAATATGCTTTCCGCTTATCCTGTCATTGCCCGGAAAAGCGCTTTCATCCGCCTTGACGTTCAATCCCGAGTCGATTGCGCCCTTCAGTGCCGCAAAGCTCCTTGAGCCGTGCACCGGAGTGACCAGGCCCAAATCGAAAACGGCTTCCTTTGCTCCTTTCGCCTGGGCCCTTTTCCCGCAAAGCAATCCCGTCAGGTATGCCGCGGGAATGCTGTGGCTTCCGTTCTTCCACCCGAATTTTTTCAATTCGCCTGAAACCGCGCTTGCAATCGTTTTGTCCCCCTTCCTGTCGAATTCGATTACCTGCGCAAGGACGTGCATGTTGCTCTTCCTTACCACGAGCCTTGGCTTTCCCGATTTCAGGAGCGCGAGCCTTTTCGCGTAATTCGTCCTTTCCGCGAGCCTCCTGCGGAACTTCACGATGTATGTTGCCTTGCTTGCCATTTCATTCACTTGCCTTTGTTTCGCGTTTTCCTATTTCAAGGCCAAGGTGCTTTTTGCCCCTGAAATGGTTTCCCTTTGCCATGTTATAGAATGCCCGGTAGCCCTTTCCGAGTTTTCCTTCGCCCTTCTTTTCGCGCATCGCTTTCCTCAACGCGCGGATTTTCAGCATCCATTCCTTCCTTTCCTTCGACCTCACCTTTTTTGAGCCTTTCTTTTTTCCCTTTCCGCTTTTCCTTCCCTTGGACTTTTTTTCAGCAAGAACCCTCGCCCTTGCCCTGCTCTGGTGGCTCGGCTTTTTCAGCACTATCGCCTTTTCCTTTATCAGTTCCCTCACGTCCTCGGAAGTCATCGCCTCCTCGGCGCGCTTCACCTGTTCGGGGTCAATCCACACTTTTCCCTTTGCGCCCTTCAGTATTCTTGCCGCAATGCCCCTAACTTTTTCAAGCTTCATTTCATTTCACCAAATTTCAGGGGTTCAATACCCTTGTCCCTTTTTTTTCGGCTTCCGCGCACATCTTTTCGCGCTTCTTATTCCCTATTCCCGAGGCAATCCTTGCAATCTCGTTTTCCTTGAGCGCGGCGATTTCTTTTTCATTCCTCACGAGCCTTTCGTTCAGCCCCGAGGGATGAATTCCCCTTATGCTCTTGGGGCTCCTGAAGCCGGACTGGGGCGTTCTTCCGTCCTCCTTCTTCTGCTGCTCGTCTATTCCGCGGGGTCTCCTCCACTTGTTCCATTTCGGGTTGCTCTTTCTCCGGATGTTCTTCTTTCCGAACCTTCCCCTGAACGTGAGCTTTCTGCGCTTTGCCCTGATTTTTGCGACCATTTTCTTGGTTTTCGCGGTTTTTGTGCGCACTGTTTTTTGTTCGGCCATTTTTTTCACTTCATTTCAATTGCAATTCCGTTTCCGGTTTCATTTCCCGCTCGTCATTCCTCAACGAACGCCTTTTTTGTCACGTAAATTCCGTCCTGGAACCTGCGCACGTCCTTTCCCACCTTTCTTGTGGCGAGCTCGAGGTTTGCCGCAGTCTGCGAAACCGCTTCCTTTGCGTTTCCCTTCACGATTATTTCCTTTCCCTTTATTTCCACGTGAACGCCCTTCACGATTTTTGCCCTGCGCGGCTTCTTTTCCCCGCCGAAATTGTTCACTTCGATTGTTTCACCTTTTTGTGCAAGCGTTATGGGAAAATGGGAGTAAACTATTGCGAGCTCGCACCTGTAGCCGCTTTTGAGACCCAATGCGATGTTTTTCACGTGGGACTCGAACGCGTTGATTTCCGAAAGGTTTCTTTTCCCCGCATTTTTTGCCTTTATGCCGACTTTGTTTCCGTTCGCCGAAACGATTATTCCCGCGGGAATCTTCCTTGACGACTCGCCCTTTGCGCCCTTAAATGCAATTTCGCTGCCGCGGACTTCCGCGCTCGTTCCCTCGGGCAAAATTATTTCCCTTTCAATGTCTTGCTTCATCAATTCCACTTTCCGTTTTCCATTTTCAATTTCCGTTCCGTTCCTTCTTTTTCCGCTTTCATTCTATTCCGATTTTTTCATTCAATTTTCAGTAAACGAACGCCAGCAGCCTTCCGCCAACCGATTTTTCCTTTGCCTTGCCGTGCGTCATCACGCCCTGCGAGGTGCTGACGATTATTATTCCCATGTTCTTCGAGGGCAGGTACCTTTTCTCGTATTTCTCGAACCCGTCCTTTTTCACGGCGTGCCTCGGCTTTATCGCCCTGCACTCGTTGATTTTTCCCGCGAGCTTCACCTTGAGCATCCCTTCCCTTCCGTCCTCAATCCTCTCGAAAGACGCCACGTACCCGTTTTCCTGCATTACCCCGAGTATTTTTTCCAGCAGCTTTGATGCAGGCCTTATCATGCACTTCCTCTTGGCGGAATTCTCGTGGTTCTTGAGGTTTGTAAGCGCGTCCGCAATCGGGTCAACCAAACTCATGCCATTTCACTCTCTTTTCCGTTTTTTCCCTTTTTTTTCCAAATTTTTTTCCTTCAATCGTATTTCCTGAAATCCAGTTTTTCTGCGAGCTCCTTGAAGCACATCCTGCACAAATTTATGTGGTACTTGTGCACCACGCCGCGCGTGTTCCCGCACCTCTTGCACGGGACCCTTTTCCTCGCCTTCTGGTCCTTTGGATTCTTTTCCGTCATTTCATTCGACCTCTATTCCAAGCTCGCTTTTCGCGAATTCCATCGCCTCTGCCTTCGACACCAAATGCGATTTCTTGATTTTGTTTTGGCAAATCTTCCTTCTCTTTACGCGGTAGCCCTTCCTTTCGAGTGCCACGAGGACGTCCATTCCCCTTATCCCTATTTTCGGGTCGTATTTCGCGCCGGGCAAATCGATGTATTCCTTTATTCCGAAACCGAAGTTGCCGTGGCTGTCAAAGCTTTTTGCGCTGATTCTTTTGTCCTTTGCGGCCAGCGCGTTCCTGAGGAAATCGGATGCCTTCTTTCCCCTCAATGTAACCTTTGCGCCTATAGGGATTCCTTCCCTGAGCTCCCAGGTGGGATTCTTTGTCTTTGATATTGTTTCAACCGGCTTCATTCCCGTGACCCTTTCCATTATGGTTTCCGCCTTCTTGAGCTCGTCTCCCGGCTTCCCCACTCCCATGTTTACCGTGACTTTTTCAAGCCTTATTTTTTTCATGGGATTTTCTTCCGCCATTTCATTCACCTTTTTGATTCAACTGCAATTCTGCTTTTTTTTCGCCTATCACGAATGCGTTTCCCGCGTTCGTCTGGAATTCCTTTCCTTCCGCTTCCAGTATCAGGAGCTTTTCCCTTTGCAGGGTCCCTTCCGCGATTTCCCTCGCCTTTGCGGTTTCAGAAACGTGCTTTCCGCCTATTATGTAAATCAAACTGCCCTTTGCGAGCGCGTAGTGTTCCATTACCTTGCGCTCGGGCAATTTTATTTTCAGCGTGTCCCCGACTTTTGCCTTTGTTTTTTCCCCGAAGTAATTGCTGCCGTCGTTTGCCGTCAACTGCGTTTTTCCGCCTTTTGAAATTTGCTTGCGCTCTATCCTGCACAGCTTGAATTCAGCCTCCTTTTCGGGTATTTCAATCAGCGCAATCCTTCCCCTTGAATCATAAACCGCCCTGTACGCCTTTCCCGTTGCCCTGACTTTTACCACGTCAAACAGCCCCACGGGAAACTGCCTTTCCTTCCTTGTTTTTCCGTCAACCATGATGTTTTCCGAGTTCAGCGCAATCCTCGCCTCGTTCGCGTTCTTTGCGATTCCAAGCAGGTCCCTTACCACTATTCCCAGTGCAACTGATTTTTTCCTTGCGTGGCTTCCCGGCATTGTCCTTATAGAAAACTTTTT
>JBAZPA010000070.1:0-6851 GCA_041648435.1 archaeon | reverse complement strand
CGAGCGCGGCAGTGCTTGACGAGGGCGAAGCCAAAAAGGACTTCGAGGCAATCCAGAAAAGGCTGAAGTGAAAGGTGAAGAAATGGCAGACAGCGACAAGGGAACGCCCGCGGAAATAGTGGAAATGATAAGCAGGACGGGCGCGCACGGCGAAATAGTGCAGGTAATGTGCAAAATCCTCGAGGGAATGGAGGCAGGCAGGGTCAAGCGGCGCAACGTCAAGGGAAACGTGCAGTTGGGCGACATAATAATATTGCTGAGCACGGAAAGGGAAGCAAAGGAAATCAAATCCTGAAGCCTTTTAGGTATCGGCCTTCAGCCTCAACCAAAAGGCTTGCGAAAATTCGGAAAAAGGCAGAAAAAAATCGGGTGAATGAAAATGAAGTGCAGTTTTTGCGGAAATGAAATCCAGGCCGGAACCGGAAAAATTTACGTGAAAAAAGAGGGAAGCACGACATTCCTGTGCTCGAAGAAGTGCGAAAAGAACCTCCTCAAGCTGAGGCGCAACCCGCGCAAAACCCGCTGGACAAAGCATCACAGGGACTTCAAGGAATCCGAAAAAAAAGCAGTAAAGCAGTGAATCCGGCTTCGGAAGTGAAAGAATGAAAATGGGACTCGAAAAAAGCCTTATTGTGGTGAAGCCCGACGGGGTTTCAAGGGGCCTCGCGGGAGCCATTATTTCAAGGTTCGAGCAGCGCGGTCTGAGAATAGTCGGAATGAAAATGGTGCGGGCTGAAAAGGACTTCGCCGAAAGGCATTACGACGAAAGCATCGAGCAGAGGCACGGAAAAAAAGTGCGCGAAATGCTGCTGAGGTATCTTATGGAAGGGCCCGTGATTGCGTTCGTGATTGAGGGGGTTTCCGCGGGCTCCATTGCAAGGAAAATATGCGGGGAAACATATCCCGACAAGGCGGCGCCGGGAACGATACGTGGGGATTACGCGCACACGAGCAGGGAATTCGCGATAACAAACGACCGCGACGTGAAAAACCTCGTGCATTCCTCGGGAACGGCCGAGGAAGCGGAAAGGGAAATAAAATTATGGTTCAACGAAAACGAATTGCATTCTTATCAGACGGCGCACGAGCGGCATATGTACTAGCTGGTGTTCCTTACGGAAAAAGGTGGAAGGTTGGAAAATGGTTTTGCGGAAACCGATAATAACAGTGTTGGGGCACGTGGACCACGGCAAGACCACGCTTCTGGACAGCATCCGCGGAACGAGCGTTACCGCGAAGGAGCCCGGAGCGATAACCCAGCATATAGGCGCAACCGAAATCTCAATTGACCTGGTAAAAAAGATTTCGGGCCGGCTTCTCGCAAAATACGGATTCAATCTCGCGATTCCGGGGCTGCTTTTCATTGACACGCCGGGCCACGAGGCATTCACCAATCTTCGCAGGCGCGGGGGAAGCATCGCGGACTTGGCGATTCTCGTAGTCGACTGCATGCAGGGAATCCAGCCCCAGACAAAGGAGGCAATAGACATACTCAGGGTATACAAGACGCCGTTCATAATCGCGATGAACAAAATCGACCTGATTCAGGGCTGGAATTCGGGAAGCGGAAGCTTTTCGCTCAATCTCGCGAACCAGCACCCGAAAGTCGCGGAAGCATTGGACAGGAAAACCTACGAATTGGTGGGAGAATTGCACTCATTGGGCTTCAGCACGGAAAGGTTTGACAGGGTAAGCGATTTCACGAAGCAGATTTCAATAATTCCGTGCAGCGCGAAAACCGGCGAGGGCATTCCGGAAATATTATTGTTCCTTTCGGGCCTGAGCCAGAAGTTTCTGGAAGGGCAATTGCGCACCGAAGTGAGCGGAAGCGGAAAGGGGACGATACTCGAGGTCAAGGAAGAGAAGGGGCTGGGGAAAACGATTGACGTAATCCTTTATGACGGAAGCATAAAACTCAAGGACAAAATCGTGCTCGCGGGAAGGAACGGGATAATCGAGACGCAGGTAAAGGCGCTTCTGGAACCGACTCCATTGGGAAAGAATGCGAAGGAAAAATTCGTTTCCGTAAGCGAAGCCAGCGCCGCAACCGGAATAAAGATTTCAGCGCCGGGGCTCGAGGACGCGCTTGCGGGAAGCCCGGTCCTCGTGGAAGCGGACGGCAATGAAAGGGAAACCGTTGCAAGGGAAATAGGCGCGATACGCATTGAAACCGAAATCGAGGGCGCGATAGTCAAGGCGGACACGTTGGGCTCGCTCGAAGCGCTCATAAAATTGCTTGGAGAAAAAAAGGTTCCCATAAGGCGCGCAAACGTGGGAGAAGTTTCAAGGAATGACGTGATGCTTGCAATCGCGGTAAGCAAATCAAGGCCCCTTGACGGGGTAATTTTCGCGTTCAACGTGAAAGTAAGGCAGGACGCGGAGGAGGAGGCGGAATCAAAGGGAATCAAAATTTTTTCGAGCAATGTCGTTTACAGGATAATAGAGGAATACGCGGAATGGAAAAGCGGCGAAGAAAAAAGGCAGAAGGAAGAGGCGCGCGGAAACGCATTGATTCCCTTCAAGGCAAAGGTGCTCCCGAACTGCATATTCCACAATTCAAAGCCCGCTGTCGTGGGAGTCCGCGTTATTGCAGGAATAATGAAGCCAAAAATGGCGGTAGCGAATAACGGAAAAAAAATCGGGACAATAGAGCAGTTGCAGGACAAGGGAAAGAACCTGAAGGAAGCATCGGCAGGAATGGAGGTTGCGGCAAGCATTTCGGGCGCGGTTTGCGGAAGGAATTTGAACGAAAACGACGAATTGTACAGCTGGCTCTCGGAAAGCCGGATTGAAAGGATTAATGCGGCTTGCGATTTACTAAGTGATGAGGAAAGGAAATTGATTGAGGAAATAAAGAAAAAAATGCCTTTCCCGACAGGGGAAGGCGAGAGGTGAAAAAAATGCAACTGGTTATTTCCACAAAGGAAGGAAAGGCATACTCAAAGAAGGTCGAGGACGCGGGACTCAATGGAAAAAAAATAGGCGAGGAAATAAGCCTCGAAAAATTCGGGCTTCAGGGCTACTCTGCAAAAATCACGGGGGGCTCGGACAAGCAGGGCTTTCCAATGAGGCACGATTTGCCCGGAACCCAGAGAAAAAAAATAATGGCGGCCGAAGGAATAGGCTTCAGGGCAAGCGTTAAAGGCCAAAAGAAAAGGGTGAGCGTGCGCGGAAATACAGTAAGCGACGAAATCGCGCAATTGAATCTTGCGGTAACAAAGCAGGGCACGGTTCCGCTGGAACAATTCGCGGAAAAAACCGCAAAAACGGAGGACGCGTCGGCAAAGGACAGACTGGTAAAGGAAAGCCTTGAAAATGTGGGCAACGTGGAACTCGCGGGAGACGCGCACAAAACAAAGGGAAAAGTGAGAAAATAAAAATGAGCACCCAAAAGGAAGGCAGGACAAAGACCGCCGAGGCAAAGCCAAAGCGCGAAAAAAAGAAGGCGAAGGAAGCCGCGGTCTCGCAGCCCGCGGCGGAAAAGCCGAAGGCAGCGCAGAAAGCGACTGGTGGTTGCGAAGCAATCGCCAGCGAGCGCCCGTTACCAGTCGGGCAGGCTGTGGTAAACATCGGGATGATAGGCCACGTGGACCACGGCAAAACCAGCCTCACTGAAAAGCTCAGCGGAAAGTGGACGGACACGCATTCCGAGGAAATAAAGCGCGGAATATCAATCCGGTTGGGTTACGCGGACTCGGTTTTCCGCAGGTGCCCGAAGTGCCGCGCTTTCGGAATAACGGAAAAGTGCGCGGAATGCGGAAGCGAAACGGTTCCCGAAAGGAAGGTTTCTTTCGTTGACGCGCCGGGACACGAAACTTTAATGGCGACTATGCTTTCCGGGGCCGCGCTGATGCACGGCGCGGTTCTCGTGGTTGCGGCAAACGAGCCCTTTCCCCAGCCAAGAACCGTGGAGCATCTGATGGCAATAAAGATGAGCGGAATAAAACACGTGGTTGTGGCGCAGAACAAGATTGATTTGGTGGAAAAGGAAAAGGCGCTCGAACAACAGCGGGAAATAAGGAAATTCCTCACTGAAATGGGCTACGGGAACGCGCCGATAATTCCTACGAGCGCGAGCTTCGGCGCAAACATAGGATTGCTGATTCAGGCAATAGAGGAGGAAATTCCCACTCCGCAATTCGACAGGGCAAAGCCATTGAAAATGTTCGTTGCAAGGAGTTTTGACGCGAACAGGCCCGGGATTTCGCCGGAAAAGCTCAAGGGCGGAATAATAGGCGGGACAATAACCCAGGGAATCGCAAGAATCGGCGACGAAATAGAAATCAAGCCGGGGCTCGATGACAAGGCGATTCAAACCAGAATCGTGAGCATTGGAACGGAAAATGAAATCATTCAGGAAGCGCTTCCCGGCGGGCTCATTGCAATCCAGACGGAGCTTGATTCAAACCTTACAAAGAACGACCAGATGCGCGGCCAGGTCGCGGGAATAAAGGGAAGCCTTGGCGAACCCACGACAAAATTATTGCTTGAACTGCACGAATTCAAGAGGCTCGCGATGCAGAATTCCGCGATAAGCGTTTCCGAAACAATAATGCTCACAATAGGGACAATGAGCCTGCTTGGAACCGTGCTCAGGGCAAAGGGAAACGATTTGCAGCTGAACCTCAGGAGCGCGGTCGTGATAGAAAAAGGCCAGACGGTCGCGATAAGCAAGCGCGACGGAACGCATTGGAGGCTTGTCGCGTATGGAATCCAAAAGTAAGGTAATCGCATTGGACTCAAACATGCTTTTGGGAATAAGCAAATTCAAATTGGACGTGTTCGAGGAAAGCAAAAGGCTTTTCGGGGAAAAAACGATGTTCGTTGTCCCAATTCAGGTCGCAGGGGAAATATCAAGGCTCAGGAAAAGGGGAAAAAGTATGGAGCGCGCGGTTAATGTGGCGCGGGAACTGATGAAAAAGAATTTTGTGAAAGTGAGGCGCGTGAAAGCGGGGAACGCAGACGAGGCACTGGAAAAAATGGGGGAAAGGGGGGCAATTATTGCAACGAACGACAGGCAATTAATCAGAAAGATTAAAGAAGCAAACGGCTCCATATTATTCATAAGGAAAAAAAGGTTCGTCCAGCTAAAATAAGCTCTTTTTGGAGGAAAAAAACCGTGTATTCCGTAGTGAATGTGAGGGACACCGTGCGGCTTGCGCCGAACAAGTTCGGCACCACGATAGAGGAATCGCTTTTGCGCGTGGCGCAGGAAGAATACGAGGGGATAGTTGACGAGGACCTCGGGGTAGTTGTCGGGGTAACGGGGCTGGAAAACGTGGGCGAAGGCAAAGTCGTTCCGGGGGACGGCGCGGCGTACTATGAGGCCGACATAAACCTGCTCGTGTTCAAGCCCGAAATAGGCGAAGTCGTTGAGGGAAGCGTTTCGGAAATAACGGAGTTCGGGGCATTCATAAGAATCGGGCCAATGGAGGGCCTGGTTCATGTTTCGCAGATAATGGACGATTACATAAATTACGATGCGAAGGCGACCTGCTTCGTGGGAAAGGAAACCAAGAAAAAAATCCAGATGGACGACGTGATAATGGCAAAAATAGTTTCCATAAGCATGAAAGGGAGCATCCAGAACTCAAAAATCGGCCTGACAATGAGGCAGCCCGGCTTGGGGAAAACGGAATGGATAAAGCTTGACAGGAAAAGCGAAAAGAAAGGCGCGATAAGGAAGGACAAGGCAAAAACCGGGGACGAAAGGGAAGGCCGCGAAAAGAAAACGGGAAAAAGGGAAAAAAGGCAGTGAATCGTTTATGGCAATAAAGGGAAAGGCATGCAGGCAATGCAGGCTCGTGATTGAGGAAGGCGACAAGTGCCCAAAGTGCGAAAGCACGCAGTTCACGACATTCTGGCGCGGCTACGTTGTAATCCTCAACCCCGAGAAATCCGAGATTGCGGGAAAAATGGGAATAACCGAAATGGGAAAGCACGCATTGAGGCTAAGCAGGTAAACCGGAAAAATGTTTTAGGGCGAAAAAATGAAGGTCAAAATAATTTCAAGGCACAGGAATCCGGTATTGAAGCGCGACGAAATCGCGTTCGAGGCGAGCGAAACCAAAGCCACCCCCTCAAGAAAGGACCTGAGGGAAAAAATCGCGTCCGAAACCGGAAAGGAACAGGACCTCGTTGTCGTGAAAAATATTTCCTCGGAATACGGGAGCATGAAAGTCGCGGGAAGCGCGAACGTTTACGAGGACAAAAAGTCGCTGGAACTGGCGGAAGCCGAATACATGCGTTTGAGGCAGATCGGCCAGAAAAAGCCGAAGAAGGAAAAGAAAATAATTGTTAAGGGAAAAAAGTAAGGTGAAGGGATGCCGAGGGACGAAAAAAAGGAAAAAGGAAGCGGCGGAAAAAAGCAGAAAAAGAAGAGCCCGCGCACGAAGAAGGGCAGTTATTACACTGTAAGCGGGGAAAAGCTCGAAAGGCGGAACTGCTGCCCGAAGTGCGGTTCCGGAGTCTTCATGGCACAGCACAGAGACAGGCAGGCCTGCGGAAACTGCGGGTACACGGAATGGAAAACCGCGAAGTGACTAACCGGATTTTTTTAGGGCCCTGCTCAAGGAAGATGGAAACTCATTCTTTTATTGCCTAAGCTGGCAAATAGTTTTTATGGCAAAGCCGAAAAGGAAACTGCTGATAAATTTCGTTTATTGCAGGCCGGTCGGGCACGCGGTCGAGGCTTTAAAGTGTGCCAAAGGATATTTCGAAGCGAACAAGAACCTGGAAGTAAGCCTTCTACTCAACAGCAAAACGCCCGTAGAACTGGCAAGCGCCTGCAACTGGATCCGAAAAGCGTATTCCGTGGACGTCAGGGAAGTTTCCGAAAAAGGAAAGAATGC
>JBAZPA010000069.1:0-6891 GCA_041648435.1 archaeon | reverse complement strand
AAGTATTTCAAAAATAAAAAAGTCGAGTTTGTTTATTGCTGGGTCAAGGGAGAATCGCAATCAAGCAGGCGGTTTTGGAAAAAGAAAGGATTCAATGAGGGAAAATCGTTCGTGTTCGCTTGGAAAACGATTTGAATCTGAGCGGTTTGATTTTTACCTTGCCGGTTTCAAGGAATATTTTTATGCGGAGTTCCTTTTCCCTGCTGCCCGCTAACTCGTATCTTCTGATTTGGTCTTTCAATGAAAGTGTGTTGTAGCCGTTCTTGCTTTTTATTTTCTTGAATAACTCGTATTTTCTGGGCTTCAGGCACAACTCGACAATGACGCCGTCAACAACGAAAACCACTTCGTCGCCCCCTTTTTTCCTTCCCTTTTTGCCGAAAAGTTTCCTGAATTTTCCGAGGGCTTTCTTGTCCACCGCTATGTCGAGGTCCTCGGGGTACCCGCGCTTCCAAGGGTAAACCATTCCCTCGAGTTCCGAGCCTGTGCTTCCGGCATAAAACCAGTTCCCCTTTATTTTCGCGTCCGCGATTTTTTTCATTACGAGCCTGAAACTCCGTGGAATCAATAAACCGCCCCTTACCGAAAATATGCTCCTGTGAAAGTAATTAGCGTCCCTAGTTTATACTTTGACCTTTGAGGCCAACTTTTGTTTTGTTTGTGAAGCATTCTTTCCTGTCGGCGCATGCCGTCAGGCGTGCTTTGGTAGCCGACAGGAGAATGTTCAACATGGTTATGGATGGCTATCGGCATGGTGTTTATCAAAATATGTTTCATCTCGTGTGGCAGACTAAGTATCGTTACAAGATATGATGCGGAAGGAGAAGTATATGCTTGCCGTGAGGCAAGCATTGGAGGACACTGCGGGCAGGCACGGAATCCAGTTCATGGAACTGGCAGTCATGCCAGATCACGTGCACGCGCTCGTGGACTGCCACCCGACGGTGAGCCAGGCAAAAGCGTTGAATTTGTTGAGGGGCGCAAGCGCACACTATTTGTTCCAACACTTTCCAAAACTGCGCTTGCGCTATAGGAAAGGACACTTTTGGAGTCCGGGAAAAGCAGGCAGAACAGTCGGAGACATTGACAAAGAAAAAGCAATCGAATACGTTCGGTGGCAAAGCCGAACAAACAAAACTCAATGACTTCCCCAACTAAGGATACCCGACCCTTCAGGGTCGGGAGGAAGTCATTTCCTCGAAGTTGTCCGTTATGCCGATGACGGACAGTTTCCTGTTCGCGGCTTCCCTCACTATTTCAGCGGGCGAATCAAAGCCGTCGCTGAAAGCCGTGTGGATGTGCAGGTCCGATGACAGCATGATAATGAAACGACTTCTGAAGTTTTAAAACTTGTTTGACGCAGTCAACCGTTGGAATTAACACGCATTCATGCACGATTGCAAAATACATTAATCTTTCCTTGAAACCCGTAAGAAAGCACTTTGAAAATAACCGGCGCGCCAAAAAATTGCGGGAAAAGGTTTTGCGTTTTTAAATCACGAGATAAAGACGGCTTCATTTCGGAACAGCCGGCTTTTCCGCCCAGCGCGAAAAATAAACTATTGCGAGAACGCAGATTAGCGTTACAAAGAGAGCGGCGAGCAGTTTGAAAAAGAACGAGTCTCCCGTCAGCCTGAAGAAAATGAGCAGCGAATTTATCCATTCGGTTATCAAATCCTTCCAGAACAATGCGATTACGAACGCGAAAGCGCCCGTGATTGCGATGGTCATGTTGCGCTTCACTTCGCGCCTCAGTTCTCTGGTTCCCTTTCTTATTGCGGCGGTGGTTTCCTTGAATTCATTTAACTTTTCATTTGCTTTCTCTTCCGGGGCGTTAAATATTTCACGCCCTTTTGCTCCTTTGTTTGGCGTGAAATCATTCCGCGCCTCCGCAATGCCCTTTCTTTCGCCTTTCATGCCGTAATTGTGCGGGAAAAGCAATTTATGGCTTGCGCCGAAAGGCATTTGTATGGCAGCGCCGAGGTTTCTGGTTGAACGGTTTCACGAGTACTATTCCAAGCGCTTCATTTCCGGCCCCCCGCAGACCCCTAAGCGCGAGTTCGGCGCGGGATTCGAGCCTGGCCAGAAGATTTCGCAAAGGCACCTCGGATTCAAGAGCGAAGCCGAATTCAACGATTTCCTCCGCAACGAAGTGCCGTTCTACGTTTCCTATTCCTCCGCCTACTACGAGCTTCCCGCAGCGAGGCCAATGGAAGCCAAGAAAATGCAGGGCTCGGATTTGATTTACGAGTTCGACGCGGATGACATTCCGACGAACTGCAAGGAATCCCATGATACATGGAAATGCGCACAGTGCGAAGCTGGTGGAAAGGGCGGGCCAAAGAAGTGCCCGCAGTGCGGTTCCGGCACTAAAGTTGAGGAATGGGTGTGCCCTGAATGCATAAATGCAGCGAAGGCCCAAACTTTCAGAATTCTTGATTTTCTTGAAAACGATTTTGGGTTCAGCCAAAAGGAAATTTCAGTCAATTATTCCGGCAGCAAAGGATTTCATATTCATGTGAGAAGCGAGAACGCAAAGCAGTTGAATGCAAAGGCAAGAATTGAGATGTTTGATTACCTTATCGCAAACGGGCTTGACTTGGAAAGCATCGGATTTCATCTCATCGGCGAGAAATCTGCGGATGACGATAAATTGCACAAAATGCTTTGCCCTCTGGAAGCAAAATCCTTTGGCTGGGCAAAAAGAATTTCTCACACCCTCAAAGATTACTTTTCAAATGCCAGCAATGAAGATATTATGAAGGCGACTGACCTTTCCGAGAAAAAAGTCGGGGAGCTTTTAAACGAAAGGCGGGCAACAATTTTAGAACATATGTCCAAAGAAATTGGTAATAGCGGACAGGGCACTTTGTTGCCGCTCAGCAAAGAGAACGCCAAAAAATCAAAAGAATGGTGGGGAAAATTGATTGACTTAGCAATAGAAAAAAACAGGGTCAAGTCGGACCTCGACAGGCAGACCAGCATTGACATAAACAAAATCATACGGGTTCCGAGCACCTTGCACGGTTCCACGGGACTGGTTGCGAGGATAATTCCCGCGGAAAAGCTGAAGGAATTCGACGCCCTGAGGCAGTGCATTGCATTCAGCGGAAAAGAAACCAAAATCGAAATGGTTTCCGGAACCCCCAAATTTTACGTGGGCGGGGAATGGTTCGGCCCCTTCGCGGAAAGCGAGAATGTTTCGGTTCCCGAGTACTGCGCGGTTTATTTGATTGCAAGGGGGGATGCGAAGTGAAACTTGACTACGAGGAAGTCCGAAGGATTCATCGCCTGGAAAAGAATTCCTCGCGCCTTGTTGACGTGGAACAGGACTTTTACGATTCTCTCGCAGTGCTGGTGAAACAGCAGAGGGAAAATTACACGGAATCACTGAAGGACCTTTCCTCCTCCGCGAACGCGGCGCGCGAGTTCTCCAATCTGCGGAAAATGATTGAGGAAATATTCGCGATGCGTGAAAAAAAGCTTTTCAGCCTGGCTCTCGTTTCTTCGAGCACGAAGGAAAACGGCAGCGAGCATTTGGCGAACGAGGAAAAGCGGATGATTGCCTCGCTGATGGGCCTGCTTGAAAGGCACAACGAAACTCTCGAGGGGCTTTTCTCGGAAAACAACCACAACGAAAACGGCTCCCCGGAGGAAAAGCGCGAGGAAGAAAGCGTTTCAATCGAGATAATTTCAGAAGTGCCCGGATTCATAGGAACGGACATGAAGGAATACGGCCCCTACTCCGCGGGCCGGATGGTTTCCCTGCCCAAAAAGATTGCGAAGCTTTTCGTTTCAAAGGGGCTGGGCAAGTTTTCGGACTGAATGCGCCCTTCGCGAAGCGGGGGCGTTGTTTTAATTGCTTTTCCCAACAGAAACCATTCACGTGATTCATTTCATGCTTTGCATGATTTCGTGCAGGGCACGAAATATTTCATGCTGTTGCATGAAATGAAATATTTCATCGAGGTGAAAGCATTGAGCGACGACAGATACATTCCAAAGCCAAAAACAAAATTTCTCCGCGTGAAGTGCCCTTCTTGTGGAAACGAGCAGAACATTTTTTCTGCGCCCTCCACGAAAGTGAAGTGCCTCGTGTGCGACCATTTGATTTCGGAATCCGGCGCCTCGAAGGGAATAATGAGGGCGGGAAAGGTCCTGAAGGTGCTTGACTGATGGTTGAGCAGAAACCCGCGCAGGTTCAGAAGAAATGGCCCCAGATCGGGGAAAACGTAATCTGCAGGGTAACGAAAATACTGAATTACGGGGTTTTTGCGGAGCTCGTGGAGTATCCGGGGGCGCAGGGATTCGTGCACATCTCGCAGGTTTCCCCGAGCTGGATAAAGAACATAAGAAACTTCGTCAAGGAAAACCAGGTTCGCGTGGGCAAAGTAGTGCACATTGACCTCCAAAAAGGCCAGGTTGATGTTTCATTCAACAAGGTCACGGCGGGAGTCGAAAGGTCAAAGCTCGAGGATTACAGGCAGGCGAAAAGGAGCCAGAAGCTTTTGGAAGTGATTGCAAGGCAGAGCAAAACCGAAATCGGCATTGCGGAAAAGGAAATAGGCGAGCCGTTGGTTCAGGCCTACGGTTCCCTGTTCACGGCGTTTCAGGCGATTGCGGTCGAGGGAGAAAGCGCGTTGGAGGAAAAGGTGGACAAGAGGTGGTTCAAGCCCATAATCGAGATAATTTCAAAGAGCATTTCGGTTCCCGAGAAAACCGTGAAGGGAACTATTTCGATTTCGCACAACGGCCCCAACGGCGCAGAGGTAATCCGCGAAGTCCTTTCCGGAGCGAAGAGCCCGGACCCCGATGCGAAAGGCGAAATAACATATTTGGGCTCGGGAAAATGGCTTTTGAAGGTAACGAGCATGGATTTCAAGGAATCCGAGAAGGCTTTAAAGCAAATCGCGGAAAGCGTTATTGTGAAGACAAAGCGTCTTGGCGGAAGCGCGGGCTTTGAAAAGACGGAAGACTGAAGGAAACTGAAAAGGAAGCGGAAACGAAAAAGAAAACGGAAACGGGAACGGAAATGAAAAAGGAAAAGGAAATCGGAAGCGCAAAGGGAAACGCAGAAGGAAACTGAAAAGAAAAATAAAAGAAAACAAAAACGGAAAAACAAAGGCGGGAAAAAAAATGAAAACCGAAGTGATACTGCTCAAGAAAACCAAGCTCACGAACCCCATATTCATTACCGGCCTTCCGGGAATAGGCTTGGTGGGAAAAATCGTGGTGGACTACCTTTTGCGCCAGAACAAGTCCGAGAAAATCGCGGAAATAGTCTCCGATTCGTTTCCCCCCAGCGTTTACACTAAGGATTCCTTTGCGAGCCTGATAAAGGACGAAATTCACCTTGTGCGCTTGGGGAAGCAGGACTTCCTTTTCCTCGCGGGCCCCGTCCAGCCGAGCCTTGACATGCGCTTCTCGGTTTCATCCGATCACTACGAGTTCGCGGAAAGCATTGTGAAGGCGATGAAAAAGCTCGGCGTGAAAAAGATTTACACTTTGGCGGGAATAAACGTCGGAGACAGGAGAATGGAAAAATTGCCCCGCGTCGTGATTTCAAGCACCTCGAAGCAGGAGCTTGACGTGTTCAGGAAATTCGGGCCGGAAACCGTGAAAATCGACAAAGGGGAAGGCCTCATTTCGGGAGCCGCCGGGCTGATAGTGGGATTCGCAGCGAAGGAAGGGTTGATGGGAACCTGCCTTATGGGAGAAACGAACGTGAAACTCATTTACGGCGACCACGGAGCCGCGAAAAAAGTGCTTGAAATATTGATAAAGAAATTCGGCTTCAAGGTAAAAATGGGGGAAATAGAGAAGGAAGCGAAGGAAATCGAGCAGGCATTCTCCCAGCTCGCAAAGCAACTGGACGACATGAAGGAAGAGCCCGAAGAAGAGAATCCGAAGCTGAGTTACGTGCGCTGAGATCAGAACCTGCGGTTCCGATACCTCCCTTTTCCGCTAGTGTTTTTCGTCAGCCCAAAGCGATCAGGTTGTCCCTCGCAATCTTGTTTGCGGTTTCCGCGCTTTTTCCCTGCATAATCAGGGCCCCGACTTCCGCTTTGTAGGCGCAGGAATAGGGCACGCCAAGTTTCCTGTACATTTCAAGCCTGTTTTCGGCCCGTATTCCCCTGAGTTCCGCCTGCTTCACCAGCCCCCTGTACATGGCGCCCGGATTCCGGCGCCTGGTTTTCAGGGGAAACCTGCCGAGATCCCTTTTTTCCTTTCTCGGTGCCATTCTTTTGAGGGACATGATTAAGTGATGCGCCGGCGGTATATAATTGTGTTTTTCGCCGGTCCTTTTTCCTAAGTTGTGTTTTTCGCCAGCCTTTTTTTCCTAAAAAGGCTGCTTAGAATTCCGCGAGGCTTTTTTGCGCGCTTTTTTTGCTTCCGCACCCCAATTCGGATTTCATTTCGATTTTCTTCAAGTCGAATTCCCTTTGGCTCAGGCAGATTATGGGTTTTCCGTAATTTCCGCCGCCGCCCGGAATATAGTGGACCCAGCCGTTGCGGAACGCGAGAATGGATTCCGCGGAACTTTTGTCCGTGCAAAGAAGGTCCTCGGCTTTCGCCTCCACAAGCACATTGATTTCGGTTCCGAATGCGTCAATGTATTCCTTCCATTTCGCCTGCACTTTCTCGTTTGTTGGCGAAGCGATTCCCATGGAAAGCTGGATTATTTCCGCCAATGGCAGGAGCCGGCTGTAGTCAGGCCTGAAATCGGGGTGGATTTCCTCCTTGTGGTTCGCCAATTCCATTATGCGGTCGCGCACCCCTTTTTTTATCGCGCCATTGCAGTTCGGGCACTTCCACCCCAGTTTCCCGGCTTCCGCAAGCGAGAATTTCGCGTAGCACGAATTGCACGCCGAACAGTGGTATTTTCCCTCT
>JBAZPA010000068.1:0-7003 GCA_041648435.1 archaeon | reverse complement strand
GAAGGTATGAATAACAAGATCAAGGTCATCAAAAGAGTTGCCTTTGGCTTTAGGGATAGTGACTATTTTTTCTTAAAGATAAGGGCGTCTTTTGCTTAGTTCCATACTAATGTCGGAAGAACCTTAATTAAAAACATTCATACGATTGCAACGACAATTACATTAACGATTGCAAACATTGACACGGATAAATACGAACAGCATCTTTTAGAAATTGATACTCTAAATTCAGAGAAGGAAAAATACAACAACTTCAAAAAACTTCAAGATAATCTTCAAAGGGATTTTCCTATACTTGTGAAAGAGATTTTAGAAAACACTTTTGATTTTTCAAATTTCAGACAACTTGAAAATGCAATTCATTTCAAACATGCTTCTGCTGAAATAACAAGTCTCTTATCCGAAGATTACGAAACAAAACTTACTCACAAGCTATCAGACCTTGAACGGCAAGAGGGAAAACTAATTTCTACAATTGCCTCAAAGAAAGCATGGTGCTATGTTATTGAAAGTCTCGATACTAATCCCAATTTAAAAAGGCATTTGAATGCTTTTGCTGAATTTGCTAAAAAAGGAAAAGGGAAGGGGAAAAAGGCAATGATATTCAGAAAGGATATTCAAGAACAAATGCAAAAATGCAAAGAATCTGTTCCTTGTTGGATAATGCCTCTTTATAAAGTAGCGGAAACAATTATACCAAAACAAGGCATGTATGATTATGTCATAATTGATGAATCCAGTCAACTTGGACCTGACGCAATTTTTCTAATGTACATCGCAAAAAAAATAATTATCGTTGGTGATGATAAACAGATATCACCTGAGGATGTGGGAGTTGAAGCAAACAAAATGACACCTTATATTGAGAAATACTTAAAGGATTTCCCTCTAAAAAATTGCTTTCAGCCTGTGTTTAGTTTTTTTGCTTTTGCGAAAATATTTTGTAATGGGATGACAGTATTGCGGGAACATTTCAGATGTATGCCTGAAATAATTGAGTTCTGCAATAAACATTTTTATGCTCCAGACGGCAAAGGCTTGTATCCGTTAAAACAATATTCTGAAAACAGAATTAAGCCATTGAAAGCAGTGTATTGTCAGAATGGTTATGTTGACGGAACATATCAGAACATCACAAACAAAATTGAAGCCGAAGGCATTGCAAATAAAATTGCCGAACTTGTTAACGATTCAAATTACAAAGGAAAAACTTTTGGAGTTATTGCTTTGCAAGGTAACAAACAAGCGTTCATTATCGAAAATTTTATTTTAAAAAAAATTGGTGAGATAGAATTTAAAAAGCGAAATATAGTTTGCGGTACCTCGGCAAGTTTTCAGGGTGATGAAAGAGACATTATGTTTTTGAGTTTAGTTACTGCAACAAACCATCCAAATAGAAGAGCCTTAATGCAACCAGAAGATGAAAGAAGATTTAATGTTGCAGTAAGCAGAGCAAAAGAACAAGTTTGGCTTTTCCATTCTGTGCAATTAGATGATTTGAGTAACACCAATGATTTGCGTTACAAGTTGCTTGACCATTTTCTTAATTACAAACCGCAACCAATCCCACCTCAAAAAACTTTTGAAAGAACAATGGGAACACAACCCGAACCATTTGAAAGTTGGTTTGAGGTAGATGTTTACAACGACATCGTTACAAATAATTACAGCGTGATTCCTCAATACGAAGTTGCGAAAGGAAGATACAGAATTGACTTGGTAGTGATTTTAGGAAATGGAATTAAAATTGCAATTGAATGTGACGGAGATAAAGATCATGGTCCAGAACAGTTTCTTAATGACCAATTGCGTGAAAAAGTTTTGACAAGATGCGGCTGGCAATTTTTCCGAGTTAGAGGTGCTGAATATTATTCCAATCGTAAAAAAGCATTAGAACCACTTTGGAAACTTCTTCATGCTAACGACACTCAAAAAGAAGAGCCACCAGTTACAAATAATCATCAGCAGAATGAACAAGAAGAAATCAAGAATGAAGTTGATGGATCAATTCAGCCCGCCGTAAAGCGTTCATCTGGTCGGAATAACTTAAAAGTTGAACAACCCGATTTGTTCACAAGAGATCGTCAATCCGAAATAAATTTCAAGAGTAAAAACAACACAGCCACAACAGAAGTTCATTCAAGCAATAAGCATTTAAGCAAACAGTGGGAATCAAAAACTTTACTTTGGAGTTCTGGTTACCTGCCTGGTTATAAATATTCCAAAAAGAAAGATGCTTGGTGGAAGAAGAAATGATCTGATTGCATATAATTCCTTCGCTTTAGCAATTATCATTGCATTTTCCCGTTTCGTCAGGTTCTCACAACTGACGATAAGACAAAATCTGAAACATATGTCTATTTCTTTTTCGTCTTTTTTCATGCCTTTCGTGGTTTTCCCTTTCCCTAAACGGGATATTGTTGTTACAATCCATTCTCGCCTTGACAACTCAGATTAATTTCAGTAAGATAACTACCGCAATGCAGTTAGAATTCAAATTGACCAGACCGAACAAAACGGAGTTCTCATGAACACCCTTTACTACGGCGACAATCTACCGATCCTTAAGAAACATATTCCGTCGGAAAGTGTTGACCTCGTCTATCTCGATCCGCCGTTTAACTCCAATCGCAATTACAACGTCCTTTTTAAAGACGAATCCGGCTCGCCTGCGGACGCGCAGATTACCGCTTTTGAAGATACATGGCACTGGACGCAGGATGCCGAAAGACTTTACCGTGATGTCGTCACCGCGTCTTTACCGGTCAGCGGACTGCTCGGTTCTCTGCGCTTTACGATCGGTACGAATCAGATGATGGCATATCTTGTCATGATGGCTGCACGACTCATTGAACTCCATCGCGTCTTAAAACCGACCGGCTCGCTTTACCTGCACTGCGATCCTACCGCCAGCCACTATCTTAGAATAGTGCTTGATGCAATATTTGGTGCAGAACACCATATAAATGAAATTGTCTGGAAAAGACAAAATGCAAAAGGATTGGCATTTACCAGATTTGCTTCTAATCATGATGTTATACTCACATACGCAAAATCATCCCAAAGAACATGGAATCCTCAGTATATGGCACATGATCCTCAATATCTTGAAAACTTTTATCGTTATACAGAATCTGGAACAAATCGAAGATACAGACTTGGTGACTTAACTAATCCTAACAAAAATAGACCCAACCTAACCTATGAATTTCTGGGAGTAACACGAGTTTGGCGCTGGACCAAAGAGCGTATGCAAGAGGCTTACGATAAAGGTCTAATTATCCAGAATAAACCGGGTTCTGTACCCGCTTTTAAACGTTATCTGGATGAGCAAGAGGGTACACCCGTTGGTGATGTTTGGACAGACATTCTGCCTGTGCAATCACAATCAAAAGAAATTCTCGGCTATCCGACCCAAAAACCAGTTGCCTTATTGGAGCGTATCATTAAAGCATCCAGCAACGAAGGCGATGTCGTCCTCGATCCATTTTGTGGTTGTGGAACCGCCATCGTCGCCGCTCAGAATCTTAATCGGAAATGGATCGGCATAGATATTACGCACTTATCCATCGCACTGATGAAGTACCGCCTGAGGGATTCCTTCCACCTTGAACCGAAGAAAGATTATAACGTCGTTGGCGAACCGGAAGACATTTCCTCCGCCCGGCAATTAGCCAATGACGACCGTTATCAGTTCCAGTGGTGGGCGCTATCGCTGATCAAAGCCCGTCCCGCAGGTGCGGGAGGTGAAAAGAAAAAAGGCGCCGATAAAGGTATTGACGGACTAATCACATTCCTTGACGATCAAACCGGTAAACCCAAACGTGTTATCGTTCAGGTTAAAAGCGGACACGTGAAAAGCGGCGACGTCAGGGATTTAATTGGCGTTCTTGATCGCGAGAAAGCGGAGATTGGCGTCTTTATCACACTGAACGATCCGACCCGCGACATGCTTACGGAAGCCGTATCTGCCGGTTTCTACCGTTCCGAAGGCTGGCAGAGAGATTATCCGAAAGTTCAAATCCTGACTATTGCCGAATTACTGGATGGCAAACTGGCGCAGTTGCCCCCAACATCCACAACTTTCAAAAACGGGAACTCTCTCATCCGCGAACCGGATCAAATCTATCTGAACTTATAATCTATCCTCCCGAGGTTTTTATCCTCTTTTGTGTTTTTTATCCTCATCTCTAATCTCCATGCGGGAATATTTATAGTTTCGTCAGGTCATCAGACCTGACGACAAGATCGAATAGTAAATCCATGCCTATTCTTCTTTCCCCGCCCTTGGCGGGGTTTCGTAGTCATATCTGTTTACCGATCCATGTGAATCGAGCAATATTTCATTGGAAAAACCAACATCATTGCGCGAATCACTCGCGTATCAGATAAAATTGCTCGTTTAGCAGAGGGAATCATCCGTATAGTAGATGGAATCACTGCCATAGCAAAGAGAATCACTCGTGTAGTAAACAGAATCGTCCTTATAAGTAGATGGAAATGCCTCTATGGTAAGGCAAACAGCCCGTATAGTAAATGTAAACGTGAGCATAATAGAGTCACAAGCAACGGAAGCGAAGTTACAAGCAACGGAAGCGAAGTCACAAGCAACAGAAGTAGAGTCGCAAGCGGCGGAAGCGAAGTCACAAGCAACAGAAGTAGAGTCGCAAGCGGCGGAAGTAACGTCACAAGCAACGGGAGCAGGGTCGCAAGCGATGGAAATAGAGTCAAAAGCGACAGAGATTGAGTCATAAGCCATGGTAGTAACGGTAAATGTGATCGTAGTAAATGTTTTTCCCGTTTCGTCCGGTTTTCAAGCCTGACAACAAGCCTATTATGTGACAATCGCTTGACAGATACTTTGTCCATCATGAATTATTGCCACGAGATTCATCTCGTGGATAACCGAAGAAATTCAATCCGGACTTTAGTCCGTCATCATTGGGCTAAAGCCCATTTTATTTTCCGGATTCCTGCCCACGAGTTAAAACTCGTGGCAATAGCATATTTACTCGTGGTTATTCTCTTATCCGAGTTTATCAGTGTTTACCCTGTGGAATAATCAATAAGATAGTTTTTTCTGCAAATAAACAATTCTATTCCACTGGAGTGAATCCACGATTAAATTCTCTGTGCTCTCCGCGCCCTGAACCCCGCCAATGGCGGTGGCTGGGTACTCGGCGGTTTTTTCTTTCTTGCAATCTCGTCGATAAACTTCTATTTTTCCTGTCGGATGATGAAGAATCTTCAGGAAAAGTTGAATGCGTTGTACGGTCGGGCGAATGACGATCGTCCTGATGAAACCGCTCCTTCGGATATCCGTATGGAAATGAACCGTCTGTTGTCGAACCGGATTCCGATTAAGCATTTTCCGAAAGCCGCGGTCGAAAAAGCGAGTCTTTCGCTCGATAAACTTGTCGATGGTCGATGGATCAACACGCACTTCGGCGACATTTTTCGCGGCGAATTCGCATTCGATCTTGGCGAGATTTACGGCAATCTGGATTTGGCCGAAATTTTCCGCTTTTCGGAAACGGATTATCAGGAATGCTTTCAGATTTCCGGTATCGCTTCGCCGGAGAATTTCCTGTTCATCGACACGGAAACAACCGGTTTGGCTGGCGGAAGCGGGACCGTGGCGTTTTTAGTCGGACTCGGCTGGATTGACGCGGACAAATTTATCGTGCATCAGTATTTCATCACGCAGTTGAGTCACGAGGAAGGAATGCTCGAACTTCTGAATGATGTTGTCAACCGGTTCGATTGTTTGGTGAGTTTTAATGGCCGAACGTTCGACATTCCGCTATTGACGACGCGATTTTTGATGAACCGGATCGAGCCGCCGTTCGAGTCGCGACATCATATCGATCTGTTGTATTATACGCGACTGCTTTGGCGATTGGCGATGGAAAACTGTAAGTTGAAGACGCTGGAAACCGAGTTGCTGGGACTGAACCGCGAGGACGATATTCCCGGCGAGATCATTCCCGAAATCTATTTTGAATACCTGCGAACGCGGAACACGGAAAAACTCGAACGGATTTTTTATCACAACCGATTCGACATCGTTTCGATGCTTGCCGGACTGATTTTGGCGACACAGACGATGCGGAAACGGACGCCTGAAAGCAATCCGCTGGTTGATTTCGCCAAAGGAAAATTGTTCGGGCGCAAGAAGGACGCCGAACGCCGTTGCGCCGGTGTTTGTCGTCATGGATTTGATGCCGTTGACCGAATAGTTGATCTCGTAGCCGTCACCGCCACGAATGCTGATCGTTCCGTCGGCATTCTTGTTGACGCCTGCGGTCAATTCGAGCACATTCCGCAGACCGGTGACCGGCAGATTTTCGACATCCTCCGATTGAAAATGAACGGACGAGGAGGTTTTATCGGCTTCGACGATCGGACGTTGCGCGATAACCGTTACAACTTCGCCAAGATCGATTGCCGCCGATTCCATTTCAACGTTGATGGTTGTCGTCCGGTCGATATTCACGACAACTTCTTTGACGGTGACGCTTTTGTAACCCATGTAAGTGAACATGAGCGTGTGACTGCCCGGCGAGACGTTTAAAATCACATACCAGCCGTTGATGTCGGAAGCTGCTCCGGTATTCGCTCCCTGGACGACGATATTGACGCCGATCAGCGGTTGTCCCATGCTTTTATCGTGAATCTGTCCGGCGATTTTTCCCGACAACTGCGCGCTCAGGATAGATGGAATCGCCATCATAACCAGAACCGCAATCGCCTTTCGCAACCATTTCAGCAAATCAACACCATCAGTTAGTTCATCCATCTAAATAACAGCGAAAACTACTCTGAAAACCCGGTAAAAGTCAACAGGTTTTTCTGATGACCGAATGAGATTTCTTCTTTCAATTCAATGTATTAGAGACTGTTACGAAAAAAACTGAAGATATCACTTTTTAGAAGTCCAAAGTCATTTGGGTTTGTAATCTTTTCATCATCCTTTTGGCTTTTGCCTTTGTGTTAGTTTTCA
>JBAZPA010000067.1:0-7106 GCA_041648435.1 archaeon | reverse complement strand
CCCATTTTATTCTGCCTTCATCCGACCATTTATCAAGCAATGACAGGAATTTCCCAGACGGCCTGCGCACTTCGGAAATAAAAAGCTCGCCGTTGACTTTCATCAAAGGAAACAAATTCTCAAAACTCCATCTAAACTGGTGCATGTGCTCGGAAAGGACGCCTTCGGCGGGAACCTTTGGCTTGACCACAAAAAAGTTTGAAAGTATTATCTTGTCAAATTTTTCCCCGCCAAGAAAAGGCTTGTTTCTTGATTCAAAATTATCGCTAAGGATCCTTATTTTTCCCTTCGCTACGAGCGAATAAACCTTCCTTTTCAGCGCCGGCGAAAAAATGGTTCCATATGTCAGGTCCGCGATTGCGAGATTTTCGGGCCTGAGATTCGTCCTTTTCAGGAGGAATTCCACCAACCTCCCGCTTCCCGCCCCGATTTCAAGCACCTTGGTTTTTGGAGTAATACCGGAAAGAAAAGCTTTCTCGTGCCATTTGAAGTTGTTTATGGCGACGGCGGGAATTTTTGCGGAATAAATTTTCTCCCAGAACTTGCCGGCGCTTTTCGGCCTGCAAAGCAAAGGGTTCTTTGCATTCATCCGCTTCACTCTTCGCTTCCGCTTTCGGCTTCGCTTTCCGGCTCGGGATTGAACGAGTCCGGCTCGAAGAGAATGCGCAGCAAATACGCGGACCATTTTTCCGCCAACTCGGATTTGCCCGAAAGAACGGGATTGGATTCGCTCGGGACCGGAAAATCGAGGATGCTGAAGGACTCGGATTCGCGGCTTTCCAGCGCCTTCACTATTTTCACGTTGTGCTCGAGCTCCAGGTCAACCAGCTTTTCGAGCACGAACCTCTGCTTCCAGTCGTTTTCGTCGTGGCGCATGAAAACGAAAACCAGTTCCGCGGAAGCGATTACTTCCTTTACCTGCATCGGGATGTCCAGATCCGTGGGAGCGAAAAAGTACTGGAAATCCGCGTCCGAAACCTCCGCTGAAAGCCGTTCAATCATTTCCGGAAAAAAGTTTATTCCCGCTTCATTGCTTGAAATCAGCATTATCTGCATTCAATCGCCAACCGTAAGCCAGAACCACAAAGTGTAAGGCTCGCTCCTTCCAGGCTTCCTGACTTCGATCAGGACTTTCTGCTTTTCCGCGTAAGCCTTTGAAAAGGAGAATTGCGCGTTCACGGGTTTCTGCTTTCCGCTTTCAAGGGAAATTTTTCCGGAAGCCGCCACTTTGTTTTCGGCAGTGAAACTGTACTCGTATTCGACTGTTTTGCCCTCGCCATTTTCAATCACGAATCCGGAGGAAAAATTCTTTCCCGCGATTGCGGTTTGCGGGTTATTGCCTGAGAGCCATAACTGGGTGTATGCCTGCGGCGCCCTGCCTATTGAAAGCGAGTAAACGAAGAAAACCACGATTATTGCAAGTATTACGACAAGCGCGCCGAACAGCAGTTTATCGGCATCTGCCGCAACGGGCTTTTTTTTCTTTGCTGCCGGCTTCTTTGAAGGCATTCGATTTCACCTTAATTTTACTGCAATTACTTTTTGGATTCAAAGGCATTAATTACCCTTTCCATTGGGGCTCACGAGCACCGGTTGCCGATGTCGCACCTTAATCCTCCGGGGCAATCGTAATCCGACAGGCACCTTTCGGGCTTCAGGCCCGAGCAGGACTTTTCCGCTACGTCGCAGTACTGGTAGTCATAGCAGTTTTGCGCGCAGTCGAATTCGCATTTGTCTGTGGCCGTATTGCAGAACTCGTTTTTTCCGCAGCCGGAATTGGAATCGCACAGCCCCTGCTTCAGGGCGCATTTGCCCAAGGAACATTCCTGCAATTTGGAATCGCATTCAGTTGAATACGTGCAGTACTTTTGCGCCGGCGAAGGGTTCCCGTTCCCTGACTGCACGCAGCCTGAAACAACAATCAGGGCTGCAAGCAAAAATGCCCCTGCGAGCGCAATCAATGCCTTCATTAAATCACTTCCACGAGCCGGGAGGGATTTGAACCCTCGACCTGCTGCTTAGGAGGCAGCTGCGCTGTCCAGGCTACGCTACCGGCTCTCAGCCTTTTCTTCGAAAGAAAAGGCTGGCGAAAAGATTTCAAACCTTCGGTTTGAAAGTTGTAACGCTCTTGCGTTACAAGAATAACTTTTGCTTCGCAAAAGTTTCCTGCAAAAGGTTCGCGAAAACCTGTTTTGCAGAAGAAAAGGGGCGGCCATTAATAAAAAATAATGCATTAAGCAAAAAATCAGAGCAATATGGTGAGCGCGAGGCCCGTGACAATCGGAACCACAATGTTGTCCTCCAAGGGCACGGCTTCGCCAAGCATGCCCACAAGCGCCGCCGCGAAAGCGATTCCCGCGGGAAAAAGCGCCAAAAGGAAAAGAAAGGAAACCACCAGGCCGGAAAGCGTTCCCTCGATGCTTTTTCCGCCCACCCATTTCATTGAACCGAAATGCGTCCCTATTGCGGTTGAAACGCTGTCGCCGTAAACCAGAACAATCATTGCGCCCAATGCGACAAGGGGCTTTGCGAAAACCAGCTGCGCCAAAAGCGCCCCCACAAGGAACATTATCGCGCCAAGCAGGGGGTATCTTTCCTCGTAACCGCGCTTGAGGTGGTGGTGAAAGCGCCACACGAGCGGAAGCGTGTAACCCTGCTTCAGCAGGAAGGAGAAAAGGATTCCGAAGAAAAGGAAAAAAACCGTGAGGAAGATTGCCTGAAGGCTTCCGATGAATGCGTAGGTTCCTATCAGCGCGCTTCCCAAGGCGAAGTGCACGAACTGGCGCCTCAATTGCATCCGGTTTTCAGCCCGCTTTTCCCCTGAATTCCGCGTTTTCATTTTTCCACCAGGTATTCTTCCTTCCATATTTCCGCGAAGCCGTCAACCAGGCCGTCCAGGAAGCTTTTCCTGTAATGCACCAGCAGCTTTCCCACATCCGATTTGTTCGCAACCGAAAAAAAGCTTTTCTTTCCGGAGCGCTTCTTGATTATTACCCCGCTTTCCGCGAGCTTCTTCAAATGCCATGAAACCGTGGAGGGAGAAAGCCCCGTTTCTCTTGCAATGACTTTGTTCGTGGCGCGCTGCTTTTCCATCAGGTAAAGCACTATGTGCCTCATGCTCTCGTGCCTCAGCAGGGGCATTATTTTGGTTTCCTCGCCGATTGTTTTGGCGCGCACCGAGTAAAAGCGCACGAATTTTCCCTCCCTTTCGCCGCGCACCAAGTGATTCTTCTGCAGGTAATCCAGGTGGTACTGGAGGGTTCCCACAGCGAGTTTCGTGCGCCTTTGGAGTTCTCGGAAGTGCAGGCCGGGGTTCTTCGATATGCTTTTGTAAATCGAGTTCCTGCTCTCCAAAGCCAGAGGGTCCTCTAATTCCCGCATTCGCATGCCTCACTTCTTCTTGAAGATTGCAAAGAAAAGGAAGACCAGCACCAGCAAGTCAAAAATGTTTTCCATCGGCGCGGCAAAGAAATGGCCGGGGCTGTAAAACACGTCTACGAGCTGGATTGCGAGCTTCAGGGCAAAAATGAAGAACGCAATAGTCACGAAGAGGAATTTCTTGGATTCGGTGCGCATGAATGCAAGGTATGAGACGAGAAAAATTGCGGCAGCAAAAATGAACACGATGAATTTTGTCACGAGGTCAAAAGAGGCAAGCGTCTGGTACAGCGCCCTTGTGTTTCCCAAAAATGAATAGCGGAATTCCTCGAATGCCGAAAGGGCAACCGCCCCTATTATTATTATGGCTATTACGCCGATTCCAATCCAGTGTTTCCTTTCAATGCACATCGCGCTTCCTCCTTTCAAGGCAAAAATGACAGAATATTCAGGAAGTTTTAATATATAAAAATAGGGGTGAAGGGAAAAGCGGACAATGCTTTCCCCTTTTTCCCTTCTGCTTGCCTTTGGTGGGTTTGTACGCGTCAAAAAACTGCGAGGTGATTTCGGATTTTTTGACTTCCAATACCTATGCCTCGGGGGTTTATAAGGCGGTTTTGGTACAATGGGCTCTGCATTGGTACAATCGTTGGGGCTGAGCCAGCAAGTTATATAAAGAAAAATACCAATACCAATTCCTATGCCCGTGCAAATCATAAAAAAGAGCGAAGGAATTGCAAGAAAGATAAGCGAAAACTACAAAGTGACGAATTTTCTGACAAAGGATTCGAGCAAAAACGTCAGCCTTGCGGTCAGCGAGGCAAAAAATCATTCCGAAACAACAAAAAATATCAGGAGTGACCGGGTTTATTATGTTTTAGAAGGAAAACTGGTTGTAAAGAAAAACGGCAAAAAATTTGTTGCCAAGCAGGGAGATACAATATTCATCCCGAAAAACATGGAATACCATTTTGAAGGGACTTTCAGGGCGGTTCTAATCAATTCTCCGGCTTTCAGCCAGCAGGACGAACGAATATCAAAATCGCAATAAGATTCAATGCATTTGCGCGGAAATCAGTGCGTGGTCTTTCTCATAGGGTCTCAGGAGAACCACCTGCCTCACGGAAAGCGCCTTCCCGATTTCGCTGGCCTCGCTTTCAAAAATGTCCTTCGGGTTGGCGGAAGAGTCAATGCTCCGCGCCTTGATGCTCAACAGCCCCCAATCGCCCTTTTTCAGGAAAGCCCTGGCGTTTGCAATGAAGATTCCGGACTGGTTTTTTTGGGAAACGTCCTGAACCAATACGCTTGGTTTCACTTCGCGAACGAATTCCGCGTAGGTTTCGGGATTGGAGGCGTCGCCGAGAAAGGGAACCATGTTCGGCCTTTCCTCGGAAAGGAAAACGAATTTGCGCATAGCCCTCTGGGAAATATCCACCCCGAAAATCATTCCGTTCATTCCCACTATGTCGGACAAATGCGAGCAGGTGGTTCCTTCCGCGCAACCGAGGTAAAGCACCCGCGAACCCGGCTTTATCGGAAAATCCTTGAGGCCGTTCATCAGGCCGGCGCCGAGCTTCGAGCGCCACGGAATCCACTCGCGGTATTCGGTTCCGTTCCTTTCAATCAATTGCTCTGCATAAACCTGCTTTCCGGGAACGAGGTTGCGCGTGTAAATTTTTCCGCTTTCAAGGAACACGGCGGAATGCTTTTCCTGCACCAAACCACTTTCCGCATTTTTCAGGCGATTTTCTTTTCCGCAAAAAAGTCCTTTCTTGCGGCAAGGCTCAATTCCGCGGCGAGCCTTTTCGCCGCCTTTCCCTTATCGTCGCGCCCCGCTTTCCTCACCGAAGGGTGCTGTAATATCAGGCCGTGCTTCGGGGGCTTCGCGCCGGTCTTGATGTGGCGGAACAGCGCCTTTTCGGCGCCGAGAATCTGCATTGTCGAAGAAGGCATCAAAGCAAGGCGCCTCAGGGAACCGGCTTTCGCAAGCAATCTCGCACCGAGGATTGAGCCCGCAACCGAAGAAAAATTCGGCGCGATTTCCTTCATTGAGGAATCAATGTATGAGGAGAGGCCGGACATTTCCTGCTTTGCATTCAGTGCAAGCACCGCCAAGGACTTTACCTGGCTCATGTCCTTCTGCGAGAAAGGCGCGCCCATGGAAGAAATCGCTTTTTGGGAAAGCGTTTTTGCGAGCCCGGCATCGCTTGTGAGCTTCAGGATTTCGGATTCCGAAAAATTCTTTTTGTCGCCAAGCGCAACGAATTTCAGGTAAAGGGGGTTGTCGCGCACCTCGCGCCCCATTTCGGGAAAGTGCAGCGAATGCCACTCGATTGCCTGCTCCGCAAGCAAGTTGAATACCACTTCGAGGTCGCCGAAAAGGTTCACGGCCTTTATCGCCTGCAGTTCGGGGTTCGAGGCCTTCTCGCGTATCGCGCCCTTCGCCCTGTCCAACAAGCGTTTCCTCAGTTGCTGCCCCGGTTCCTGCATTCCCATATTTCGCCACCACAATAAAGCAATTTAAAACGTTGCAATTCCATTTATTAGGTTGGAAAGTTAAATTAAAATAAGGTGGGTTGATGGAGCAGAAAGCCGAGGAAAAAGAAACCGCATTGAACCTTTGCCTGCGCAAAAGCATATTCTATCCCGCTGCGGAAATTTACGCGAATTCCCCCTCGGGCTTCTACGACTTCGGCCCCGTAGGCGAAAGAATCCGCAGGAAGGTCGTGGGAGAATGGCGCAGGCGCATGGTTGAAAGCGAGGGAATGCTTGAAATATTGGGCGCCCAGATTCTGCCCGAGGAAGTTTTCAGGGCCTCGGGGCATCTGGAGAATTTCAGCGACCCCATTGTGCAGTGCGTTAAATGCCATTCGATTTACCGCGCGGACAAACTCATCGAGGAAAAAACCGGCCATGCGTTTCCCGAGGCGACGGGAGAGAAGCAGATGAAGGCAGAACTCGAAAAACTCAAAATCGTTTGCCCGAAGTGCAAAGGCGCGCTGGGCGAAGTGCGGAAATTCAACATGATGATGAAAGTGGATGTCGGCGCCACGGGAAACCAACCCTGTTACCTCAGGCCGGAAACCTGCCAGAGCATTTTCCTTGATTTCAGCAGGATTTACAAGACAATGCGCGTTTCCCTTCCCGTGGGGGTAGCGCAGGCGGGAGCTTCCTTCAGGAACGAGATTTCGCCGAGGAACGCGTTATTGCGCGTGCGCGAAATCGGGCAGATGGAAATAGAGGTGTTCTTCGATGCGGACAAAATAAACGAAGTGGCGAGATTCGAGGAAGTCGCGGATTACAATGTTTCGGTCCTGCGAATCGGAAAGGAAAAACCCGAACTCGTGGCTGCGAAGGAATTGGCGGAAAAGAAAATCGTTTCAGGAAAGCTTGTCGCGTATTACCTCGCGAGGGCCCAGCAGTTTTACGAAGGGCTTGGCTTTGCAGTTGAAAAAATGCGCTTCCGCGAACTCGAAAAGGAGGCGAGGGCATTTTACGCAAAGGAAACCTGGGACTTCGAAGTTCTCACTGAGCAGGGCTGGATAGAGCTTTCCGCGAACAATTACAGGACGGATTACGATTTGAAAGGACACTCCAAGCAGAGCAAGCAGGACCTTGGAGTCAACGAGAACGGAAAGAAAATACTACCCCATGTTTACGAGATTTCAACCGGAATCGACAGGAGCGTTTACGCGATAATAGACAATTCCCTTCGCGAGGAGGAAAAG
>JBAZPA010000066.1:0-7141 GCA_041648435.1 archaeon | reverse complement strand
ACCACATCGGCCATGCAAAACAGATGGCTACTACAAATTTTGTTGAATCACCATAAGCCAGATTAAAGGGACCGGACGATAGAAAAATCCTTTTATCGGCGGGTTCGGTATCTTCCAGATCATAGGTTCCGGCAGATAATACATCGTAACGCGCCACATCATTATTGGGATCTGTTTCCCAGCGTCTAAATGATGACATTTTTGCTTTCCCGGTTTTGGGATCACGGTAGGGACCATCAAGAAATTTAATGCCCACATAACCGGGCGGATGCTCACGGTCTTTTTCCCATCCGGTAAGCTCGGTCGCACCGTAAGCAAAACCAATATTCAAATCGGGAAAACAACCTGTCATATCACTGCCAAAACCTATATCGGGATCCATTGCAAAACCGATATAGGCATTATTCCAGGCCATACTGTCAGGGTTGATATTTTTTATGGAGTAGGAAATGAAGGCAATATCCCATACATCCCGAAAACTGCTGGTCCAGGAATACGTTTCTACTGTTAGCAAGACGCCTAGCGGTTTGCCCCCTTCAAATTGTTTGGTCTGATCCAGATCATTGCACTGAGACCAGGAATCCATGTTAGATATCGTAATCGGATTTCCATCTTCATCATATCCCTTCGGCCAGGGTGGCAGGGCCGCATTGGGGTAATCCGTACTTATATAAACAATTTCCGTCGGATCGGTATATCCTGGCTCATTCGGAAGATTACCCGGAACCATCTCAGTTTGTATGTTTTGAGTATTATAACCAACCGATACTTGTTTTACGCCATCAACCTTGGCTCCCACCCAAACGCCAGCCCCAAAAATATAGCCTTCATCGGTTCCGCGCAGCCAGCGCCCCCCTCCGGGCATCTGAAAGTTGGGATCCCAACCGAAACGTCCATCATTGGTTATGGGTATCTCATATCGGGCGTAAATGTAGCGCAAATCGCTTACGCAGGTTTTTGCTAAACTCCTATTATCTTTCGGCAGCGCCCAGACCTTTACACTGTTTATGTACATTGCAATAGTTACAAAAAATATAACACCGGATGCGGTTAATTTAGCCACTTGTCTGAAACTCCTGGCATAACACTCCTTATTTCTAAAATTTTACATCTATTCCAATCATAAAAGTTCTGAGAGTTGTATAATTGCTTTTAAATTTCAACATGTCATCCCGAAAGCGTTCATATGCAACTAATCGTTCTTCCGTTGTTAAGAGACCATCGCCATTCACACCTGATCTCTCAGATTACAATTTGCTTAGCAAATGTAACCGATAATAAGGATAGAATTAAGACCATAACAGCAATATATTTTCTCATTATATACCTCCTCGACATACTTTCGATTGCTACCTTATCACTGCAAATTTGCCGACATCTTTTCCAAAGGGAGAATCAAGATAAAATACATATACTCCCGTGGATATTTTCTGATTGTTATCGGTCATCAAATTCCAGAAAGCCGTACCCCCGGTCTCACCACCAAAACCCGATTTATACGGTTCTTTATGACGAATCGTTTTCACCAAATCACCGGCAATCGTATAAATCCTCAGGGTACATTCAGTCGGCAGGTTGATGAACTGGATTTTTTGATAATCGTTATCAATATCCCAGGAGGCGCGAACCAGGTATGGGTTAGGAACCACCTTGATATGAATGTCAGCGTGGTAATTGATCTGTCTGCCGATTGTAGAAAACCGGTACGATTCGCCGGCAGTTGGGGCGCGCACCCCGGAAAGTCGAACGTAGATTACGTCTCCGGCTGCAATCTCTTTTTCAGGATCCTCAATAAAAATGAATGCTCCGGGGATATAGATTTTAAAGCCGTCGGCGCTACTTTCTATTTTATTCTTGAAGCCTGTCGGAATATTATACCAATTCCAGGTGGTATCATTGGTATCCGTATTAATCGAAGCTACTTCCCTCTCATAATTAGCAATTGAGAAGGTATGACCAAACGATCGTATTTTGTATTCAAGTGTATCCGGAGTATCGAGATCGTAAACCTTTATCCTGCGACTGCCAGTCAATTCATAGAATTCGATCTTGTACAGATGGGGTAGGAAGTAAGACCCAAAAGGGTAGTCATGGGGAATACCTGTCTGAGGTGTCGTGTAATCCTCATAATCCGTTACAGAACGAATCTTGACCGTCGCTTTCGGTGTGTCAAAATAGATGGTGTCAATTGTATTTAATAAAAGATTGGGACCCATGTAGGACAATCGCATACCGTCGAACAATTCCGATTGAACCGTGCTTACCGGGTAACCCACCGGGAAATCCAGGGTCGTCGCGACCGTATCCCCGGTTGATTGCTCGATGATATATATATCCGGCCCATGCAGGGTCACATCCTTGTCGTACTGAAAACTTGGCACGTCCGAGAACTGAATCCGGAACGTTTTATCTTTGACACTATCCGCTATTAAATACTCCGGACTGATACTAAAATCCACCTCTTCAGCATTTTCACTGGTCAGTTCCAAGCCTTGCATCGCCGGATTCGTATAGTTCGAGGGGGGCGTGTTGGGAACAGCCGCATTCAGATTTACCCCAAATATCATCCCGGTTTCCAGAGGTGGCACAACCTCGAACTCAGAATCTCCATACCCGCCTGGTTGATACTCACCTCTATCATAGGCCGTGAGCGCATAAAAATAGGTCTTCCCATTAATCAGATCATTATCAATATAACTATGCGTCAAGCCGCTATTATTACCAATCTCGTTGCCCAGATCATCATAACTAATCTTATCCCAGTCTCCCAATAACTCAAAACTGCCCTCTTCACCGGTCAGACTCTTCCACAGTTTATAGCCCTCGAAATCCAGCGGATCGGAAAAGTCCGGTAATGATAGGATCTTCTCTATTGTATTTTCAGCCCTGTCATCCCATTTAATCACAATTTTCTGATCAACGGGAAATAACTCGATTCGCGGTATGTCCGGCGGTTGCGGAAATTGATAATCGTTATCATATACAAACTGGGCATTTTCAGCCACTAACTTGAGATAATCGGCGTACCGTTCCGGCTTGCCTTTAACAGAAGGATCATGGTACCACATCGGCCAGGCAAAACAGATGGCAACCACAAATCTGGTCGAATCGCCATAGGCCAGGTCGAATGGACCAGATGACAGAAAAATCCTTTTATCGGCTGGTTCGGTATCTTCCAGATCATAGGTTCCGGCAGATAATACATCGTAACGCGCCACATCGTTATTGGGATCCGTTTCCCAGCGTCTAAATGATGACATTTTTGCTTTCCCGGTTTTGGGATCACGGTAGGGACCATCAAGAAATTTAATGCCCACATAACCGGGCGGATGCTCGAGGTCTTTTTCCAATCCGGAAAGCTTGGCCGCACTAAAAGCAAAACCAATATTCAAATCGGGAAAACAACCTGTCAGATCATTGGTCGGATCACCTATATCGGGATCCATAGCGAATCCGATATAGGCATTATTCCAGGTTTTATGATCCGGATTGATATTTCTTATAATATAAGAAATGAAGGCAATATCCCATACATCCCGAAAACTGCTGTTCCAGGAATATGTTTCAGTCGTTAGCAAAACCCCTAGCGGTTTGCCCCCTTCAAATTGTTTGGTCTGATCCAGATCATTGCACTGAGACCAGGAATCCATGTTAGATATCGTAATCGGATTTCCATCTTCATCATACCCCTTCGGCCAGGGTGGCAGGGCCGCATTGGGGTAATCCGTACTTATATAAACAATTTCCGTCGGATCGGTATATCCCGGTTCATTCGGAAGATTACCCGGAACCATCTCAGTTTGTATGTTATTAGTATTATAACCAACCGATACCTGTTTTACGCCATCAACCTTGGCTCCCACCCAAACGCCAGCCCCAAAAATATAGCCTTCAGCGGTTCCGCGCAGCCAGCGCCCCCCTCCGGGCGTCTGAGACTTGGGATCCCAACCGAAACGTCCATCATTGGTTATGGGTATTTCATATCGGGCGTAAATCCAACGCAAATCGCTAATACATGGTTTCGTAAGGCTTTTACTCTGCCTATTACCAGGCAATGCCATGATCTGAGTAGTAAAAAATAAAGACACGGCAAGACCTTTGAGTCCGATGGGGATTTGCTGGCACATTCGTCTAAGATTCATATAACTAATCCTCCTTCTCCTAAAATTTAATCTCTACCCCGATCGTGAAAGTTCTTGGGTTCGGATAATTACTTTTAAGATTGAGCATATCTTCCTGGTAAAGTAAGTAGGCCTGCAATCTTTCTGTCGATGTCAATACTCCATCCTTGTTAAAATCAGACCATTCCGAATACTTTGAACTTTTACCCTTTATATACGACTCACCGGATAAACTGCCTAAAGTCAAATTATACATTGGTTTGTCCGGATCACCAGATCCTTCATAAACCGAAGACGGCCTCTGCAAATTAAGGAGATTGTACACCTCCAGATGCAGTGTTATTTCTTGTTTCAAAAACTTAATATCTTTATAGAACTTGCTATTGACGATATATGTCCAGGGATAACGAGCCGAATTGAACCGATCGGTGGTCACGTCCACAATATAGGAAGTAATCGGTGTATAAGCTCTGCCGGAATTGATGGTTGACATGATATTTGTTCCGAATCCGGATAAAAGCTTCGTACGGAAAATGGACGGCCCTTCTCCGGGAGGGACATAGAAATCAAGATTTAAGTTAAAAGTATGACGCTGATCGAAATTCATCGGCATGGTATCCTGCGGATAGATTGGCTCATATCCCAATTGCTTGGCGTATGTTATGTTTGTTAATGGATAACGCGTAATCTGGGTTACATCCGAAGAAGTGCCCTCCGCAATCGCAAAAGTATAACTCATTGAACCGCCAAAATAATGACTCAGCCGTTTCCGCAGGGTCATTTCCAAACCTTTTGATTCGGCATATTCCTCATTGAAAGCCTGGAAAAACCAATTTAAACCTACTCTTTTTATTCTATAACCTTCCAGATTAAACATATTCTTTTGATAAATCGTCACATCCAGGGCAACATCAGCTGTCAAAACCGTCGATAAACCAACCTCATAAGAGATCGTCTTTTGCGGCTCTATGTCCGGATTCCCCATATTCATATCAGACTGGTTTCTATCAAACCATAAGTAAGCAAACATTCGTTCCAGCGGAGGTGTTTGGAAAAAGTAACCATAGTTAAATCTAAACATTGTTCGTTCCGTGACCGGAAATGAAATCCCTAATCTGGGACTCAACTGGTATTTGGGATCCGGTGTTGTCCGATCCTGTAAAAAAGGATTGGAAGGACTGAGCTGAACCGGATCAATTCGATATTCAGTAAATGTATTAAAATAGTCAAAACGCAGACCTAAATTCACGAATATATTTTTAAGCTGAAACTGATAGTTCAGATAGGTCGCAAATTCAACGGGCTGGTAGCCCTTACCCAGATCATCCATACTTTGGATGCTTAAGGCGGTATCACTGGGTGATTCTTCATAAAAATCGATCATGGGATACGTAACACCGATCCCGTTATAAGCTGCCATATTTCCAATTGCGAAGCGATTGACGTTATGCCGCTTGAGCTCAAACCCGGTTTTTATTTCGTGACTCTTATGGAACTGACTGGTGAGATCGAACTTTACGGTTATGCACCGATCTCTATTCTCCGCATACCAATCATTATCGCCACTGTATATGAAACTATCGAAATAATCGGCATCCAGCGTATTCTGAATACCGCCGCTAATACCATACGGATTGGATGCGGATACCGAATCTGAAGATATCCTCGAGTAGACATCAGCGACTCCTTGACTATCACGCAAGCGCCATTTGCTATACGTGGTCGTATCACCCGGCAAATGATAATCGGTATCTAAAAATGGCTTGCGAAATGTAAAATCCTTCCACCAGTCACAATTGGCCCCAACACTATTGCCGGACCATTCTGACCGATCTCTTTGACCATTTATAGAGTGCCAATCGGTAATCCCGGCTTTTAATGTATAGAAAGTTTTTGAACTGATCGTATGATCTAAAATAATCGCCCCATATTTTGTCTCATTTAACCAGGCCCCCCGCCGATCTAATTGATTTTCATCCTCTCCAAAACGCCAGAATAGACTGTAATTAAGCCCTTGTGACCTATTAACCGAGCCAGTCACCTTCAATTTCATAGACGGAGTAATCGGCACACTAAATTTTAAATTGGTTCGATATTCCTGGTACCCTTGATGTGGATGTCTTCCTATATTTGTCCCATCCGGAGCGATGACTTCTCGTCCCGGATTCATGTCATAGGTATTTAAATAGGTGGTGAGAAAAAATCGGCTCTTTTTAATTAAGGGGCCACCAAAGGTAATATCCCATATATTGGCATTTCTATAAAACTGACTGGATGAATTAATTTTATCCGTTTTGTAACGCAGACTTCCCTGGTATTCGGGTCCACCCTCTTTGGTCACGACGTTGACGACACCACCCATGGCATTGCCATATTCCGCAGAAAATCCACCCGTCTGCAATACAATTTCATCGACGGCATTCTTACTAATATCAGTCAGCATCCCACCGTTAATCGGATTCGTTAATGAAATACCGTCCACCATATAACTCACTTCAGTGTTGCGACTCCCCCGGATATAATTGCCACTGGCAACCCCGGCCGAATTATTGATGACACTGGCAACCGATTCAACTGGTAGATTTTTAAACTCATCGGATGAAATTGTCTTGGTAGAAGATGATACTTCTTTATGAATTAAGGGCCGTTGCGCGACCACTTCCACTGCTCCCATATCGATTACCCGGGATTCCATCTCGACATTAATTTCAGTAACCAAATCCTGGATGACGTTCACGCTCTTTACCTTCACGACTCTATATCCAATAAACGAAAATTGTAATGAATAAAGACCTACCGGTACATTCAAAATAAAATAATTGCCTTCTTTGTCCGTCACTCCACCCAAATCCGTATTCTCAATTACTATATTGACGCCGATTAACGGGTTGCCAGTGCTTTTTTCAATAACGGTACCAGAGATCTTGCCTCTGGTCCCCGCTATTACCGGAACGGAGATTATAACCAGGATCATTGCGATTACTAAGGTTCGTATTCGTTTAATTATCATCATAATCTAG
>JBAZPA010000065.1:0-7177 GCA_041648435.1 archaeon | reverse complement strand
CTAGTAAACAAATACATACGTAATGCAAAATATAGTATTAGCAGTTCGGATGATTTTCTTACACAGGCTCATCATGGCTGGTATGGTGTGATTACTGGAGTTCAAACAGCAGCGATTGAGCTGGCAATGGGCGAGAATACGAAGGTTCTGTATACTGCACTGAAGGGAATAACGGGTTTTCCAATTGATCAGGCAGTTTATGCTGATGCTAAAAAACTGATGAATCCTGTGCAGGAAAAATACGTATATGACGATACGGTACCCTATGTCTGGAATGATATTAGCACAATCGGTACGAAAATCCCACGTGAAGCGTTTACATCAACCTGGTCGCCTGTGAATGCGGATATGGATGACGGCGGTACCGGCCCTATCGCGATGGGAATGAGTTTTGACTTTTATGACGCTTCGTTCGATAATATTCATATTGGTATTAATGGTATATGCTCGTTAACCGATCATATTGACTGGATTACTACGACCGGTTATGGAACGACGATCCCAGGCATGGGTTGGGATAACATTTTATGTCCGCTAGCTTGTGATATTATGGGAGAAAAAGCATATACGAGTGCTCCATATAATAAAGCGACTGGTAATATTTATTACTACTACAATTCTGCGGCAGGCACTTTCACCATTCAATATCATCATATGACCAATCACATGTATGTGATTGACGAGGCCTGTCCGGATACGACTTTGACATTTCAGATTGTTCTTGATTCCAATGACGGCTCCATTACCTACTACTATAAAGATTTAGGTACTGCGCCGGAACCGACCGCAAAGAGAGCGACTATTGGTATCCAACCCGGAAAAGACAGTGGTTTGGGTGTTCAATATTATGGTGGTAACCTGCCTGCGAATGGTTATCCTGTAACTGGAGACGCAATCAAATTTTATCAACCGGCCGTTGCTATTAAGAATGTTACAACCAATCGGCCGACTGTATATTCATTAGCACAGAACTTCCCGAATCCGTTCAACCCAACGACCAGTATATCTTTTACACTTCCGATTCGTTCCAAAGTCAGCCTGGTTGTGTATGATATGCTTGGAAGAAATGTCGCGAACTTAGTCAACAACCAGTTTATCGAAAGTGGCTATCACAGGTTCCAATGGGATGCTTCTCATTTGCCCTCTGGTATCTATTTCTATCGATTAGAGGTTGTCGGTCAGAGCAGTATGACTAAAAAATGTATTCTTATGAAATAGAATATAGGTCAATTAAGGTCGGGTGGCATAAAAACCACCCGACTTTGTCTTGTAGGTTGGTCCCTGATAACGCGATGAGAAATGCAACTTAAAATGCTTAGTCCACATAAATCGACAATCTTACTTCTAATGCTGCTTTTAGTTTTAGTGACTCAGCCAGTGTTACAGACGATTGATGATCCGGTGGGCGATATTCCGGTAAACGATCCAACTTACTTAGATTTAAGTAAAGTCAAGTTTCGGCAAACGAGTGATAAGATTTCAGTCGATTTTTACCCTGTTACGGAAATTCCACGCGGCAATCAAGTGGGAATTGACAAGACGACGGTTTTTGAATTATATATGGACATTGATAATGACCAAACGACAGGCGTCCCAATTGAAGATATTGGAGTCGATTATAAACTCAAGATCGATCTATATAATTGGAACGGGAAATCATGGTTAGACGGCAATGTTTATTGGGATTTTAATGCGTATGGTGCTCCGGCTAAGCAGGGCGGTTTCTATGTAACAGCAGGGAATTTAACCAGCTGGCGGTTCCGATGGGAATTTTCGCTGGTTAGTTTAAAATGGCCTAACGTTAAATGGATCGCCAGGACATTTTATAACGGTCTCGTTTGTGATCAGATACCAGACGCAGGACACGGTTTTTTGGAAATCGATACCAGTTTGGTTGTGGATATTGATACAACCTCAGGTGATTACGTTAGATTTATTTATCCGACGAGTTTCAAAGATGTCCTCGACCAATATGAAGTAATTGAGGCGATTGATGCCGGAGCGCAAATCGAAGGACAAATTTGCGGTACTCGGTTTAGTGATATTTTAACGATCCAGTTCAATCCCTGGCTCGAAGGCGTCGCCTATAGCGGCAATCCGGTGATGATGGGCTCCTGGAGTTGGAAAGATCAACCGTCATGGTTTATCATATTGCATGAATTAGGTCATAATTTCACTCTGGCTTCAACTCGGTTTAATCAGCTATATCCGGGGCAAGGATACGTCTCTATGGGTGGTGACGATTGGAATTTTGGGATGAATTTCGTTGAAGCCTGGGCTACGATGGTTGGACTTTATGCCATGCATGATCTGTTTTCCGATAATAGTACTTATCAACTCGGAAGTGTCTGTAAATCGGACTTAGAACAACAGTTCGTACAAACCAAAACATCCTTCATCCAAAGTTTAAAAACCTATGAGGAAAATCCCAATTTTAGCGGTCTGTATCCCGATTTGCTGGATGGCATTTTTCTGACTTTAGCGGATAGCTTTGGATACGAGATTATTCCCAAATTCTTCAAAGCTCTGCAACCACCGGACAAGGAGTGGGATACAATCAAAGATATTAATCCGAATAAAGACTATAACTGGTCGAAAACTATATCAATGACCGTCACCTGCTGTATGTTTAGTGCCGCCGTGGGAGTGGATCTCAGGGATGAATTCAGAAACAGGTGGGATTTTCCTGTCTCTGATTCTTTATACGAAGCAATAGAGCCCGAAATCCTGGAAATGATGATGACGATTGACAACTCTGCTCTTATGACTAAAACCGATGATTTTTATTTATTACGCAACTATCCCAATCCTTTTAATTCCACAACGACACTTAGATATAAATTGGATAAGGCTTCAAGCGTTAAGATAAAAATCTTGGATTTAGCTGGAAAACTGGTCACCGAGATAGATGAAGGCCTTCAGGCGCCAGGATTATATTCGCTGAAATGGAATGCTAACAATATTGCCAGTGGTATTTATATTTGCCTGTTGGAGATGAATTATCGTACTGAACGAATAAAAATGGTTTTACTGAAATAGTGATAATGTCCAAAGTCAGGATGAACCTTAAAAAAATAATTTTTAATGTGGGGTCAGACTAGATGAGAATAAAACGAATAAAAACCTTAGCAATCGCATTGATACTGATCACAATCTCCACTACGGGAATGGCGGGGATAAAAGGCAAAATCTCTGGTACCGTTGTTGAAAAAAGCACCGGCAACCCGTTAATCGGTGTCAATGTAGTAATTGGAAATACAGAGTTGGGTGGAGTGACGGACAAGGATGGCAATTATTTCATTATGAACGTGCCGGTAGGCGTTTATTCGTTACAATTTTCGTTTATTGGATTTAGAGTTGTGACGGTAAAGAATGTGCGGATCATCCAGGATATTGTTACTGAAATTGACATTGAGATGGAATCACAGGTAATCGATATGGGAAAAGGGGTGGAAGTCATTGCGGAACGTCCCTTAATCCATAAAGAAGTATCATCTTCTACCAAAACAATTTCATCTGATGAACTTAAAAATCTACCGGTTGAATCGTTGGCCAGTGTCATCAATAGTACAGCCGGGGTCGCCAGTGGTAGTTATATCCGCGGCAGTCGCTGGACTGATGTGAGTTATATGGTAGATGGTCTTTCATTGACAAATCCGATTAGCGGTGGGATACTGACAGATATCAGTAAGAATGCCGTCGAGGAGATTGTGTTACAAACGGGTGGATTTTCTGCGGAATACGGCAATGCCATGGGCGGTGTGCTCAACGTCGTGACCAAAGAGGGTGGATCCGAATACCAGGGAAGTATGCGTTATAAGACGGATAAACTGAGTTCGTCCAGTCAATTTTATCAAAATGCGAACATCTTAGATTTTACTTTTGGCGGACCTTTAATTAAAAAGAGTAGGTTCTTTCTTACTACCTATTTGAATTCCTACGACATGAATCCGGGACGAGAAGTTTACGCCCCGGACGGGACAAATATAGGAAGACATCCTCATCAGGGATATCAGGAATATCGTACCAATTTAAAATTGAGTTTTCCGCTTACTCCATCTATGAAATTGAAAATAACCGGGTCGGTCAACAGGTCACAGGGACTTAATTATAACCTACTCTGGCGTTTTGGAAATGATGAAGATCAATTAGATCGGCTGGGAGCCTATTTAAATAAAACTAAGTATGGGACAATTGTCTTAGACCACACGATTAGTTCAAAAACTTTCTATACGTTAAAAGCCGGGATTACCGATTGGGTTTCTATTAGCGGTCAAAGAGATCGTTCGGAATGGTCTGGCAATAGCGTCGGTTCTAATTGTGCCTGGTGGAAGGATTATACATTTCGTGAACCTTTTCTCGATACCAATTATCATATTCCGGGTGATTCGACCACATATAACAAATGGCGTCTGCGTGATAGTCAGGGAATCGATGATGTATACTCGCGGACAACGTCAAGCGCGGTATCCGGATCCAATCCTTATGGAATTACCGGTGGTATCCAGAATACGATGGATGCCGATTATTTTGGTAGTTTCATATATAGTGGCGATAATGATTGGTATTCGAAGAATAGCGATCGGTGTATAACTCTGAAGTTCGATCTCACCAGTCAGCTTTTTAAGAACGCTGAAGTAAAAACCGGATTTGAGATTAAGCGACATAATGTCAATCGCTTCGCAATTGGATCTATGGCGGCTTATAACGGGGTTGGTGTTACGTATCCCATAATTGATTATTATGAGGCATCGCCCAGTGATACAGCCATAAGTATTCAAAATGTGGATGATCTGGGTAAGGGTTACCTGCCGCTCGAATTTGCGACATATTTGAATTATCAGTTTCAGATGAAAAATATATTCGTGAATATGGGCTTGCGTTTCGATTATTTCAATACATTCACTGAATATCGAATTAATCCGATTCAGACCAATCCTTCCAATCCCTTTTTACAAGATCGTACATCTTCGGATGCGAAGTATCAAATCAGTCCGAGGTTGGGGATTTCATTTCCCGTTACGGAAAAGACGATGTTTAGATTTAACTACGGTTACTTTTTCCAAACACCTCCCATGGAACGTATGTTTGCCTACTTATGGGTTGACAGAAATCAGGCAGATGTGAACATGGGAAATCCTGATATTGAACCTCAAAAAACGATTGCCTACGAGGTCGGTTTATCGACGATTTTGACAACCGATATTGCGATGGACGTGACGATTTATCAAAAGAACATGTTTAACCTCGAAGGTTATAGAATCAGAAGATCGCCGGATTTGGATTGGTATTTCCAGGCTTTCAATGAGGAATATGCGGAATCAAAAGGTCTGGAAATTACCCTACGAAAACGGATGAGTGATTATTTGGGCGGCTCGATTAGTTATTCTTTTGCGATTGCGGATGGTACTTCATCGACTGTTACACAGATTTCGCGCTATCCGTTAACAAGTGTAACGTATGCAAAGCAAATGGGATATGAGCCAATCTATCCACAGGATACGATGCCGATGGATTTCGATCAGCGTCATACTTTCAATTTTAATCTTGATTTCTATGTTCCTGCCGAAGAAGGCCCGTCAATACTCGGTACGAAGTTATTATCCGGATTTGGTGCGAATATCATGTCAAACGTCAGTTCCGGAAGACCTTACACGCCTGTCACTTCCTACACAGTGGACGTGACAACCGATAGGTTCAATTCAGCCCGATATCCCTGGACATATTACATCAATGGCAAGTTCTATAAGGACATTAAGGTGTTGAAACAAGATGTAACACTGCTTCTGGAAGTGTACAATCTCCTTAATTTGCAAATGCCGAATTCTGTTTTTGAAGGATCCGGTGATCCTGATGATCCGTTGTATAATCTGACGATAGGCAATTTGTCCGGTGATTCGTACGTTAAGGGTCAAAGTAAATTGTATTCGGAATGGTCTGATTTTAACAGTGATGGAATCTTGACGCCGGCAGAAAGATTGGCAGCCTATCTGAATTATCAGGACGATATGCTTGATTTGAAAAGTCATTATCCGAACCCAAGGACTTTCACGGTTGGGGTAGAGATTAAATTTTAGGTGAAGGAGTATTATTCTTATGAATCATAGACGAATGTGCCCGCAAATCCGCATCGGACTCAAGCCTTTTATTGTGTCGGTTTTTTTTACTACTCAAATAATGGCATTGCCAGGCAACGGACAAAATAAAAGTCTCATGAAGCCGACTATTAGTAGTTTGCGTACGATTTATGCTCGATATGAAATACCTATAACCAATGATGGGCGCTTTGGCTGGGATCCAAGTGCTCAAACGCCCGGTGGAGGGCGCTGGCTCCGCGGAACGGATGAAGGCTATATTTTTGGGGCTGGCATTTGGATTGGAGCCAAGATTGATAATGCAAAACAGGTATCGGTTGGTTATAATTCCTTAAATTGTCAGACCGAGATGGTTCCGGGAAATCTCCCTAATGAGCCGGGATACAGTGATCCTACAGAAATTGTTTATATAAGTACGGATTACCCTAATGCTGCATTGCCGCCCTGGCCGAAGGGGTATGATGAAGATGGAAATTCGATCGCTAAATCTCAAATGGATTCCTATGCTCAGTGTAATGATCTTGATCCGTCCAAACAATTTGAAGCGGGCAAGCCGCTTGGTGTCTTGCTGACAACGGAAACATACTCCTGGAACAGCAGTTTTCGGGATGTTTGGGACATCGCCTTCATTTCCTACACTATTAAAAATATCAACGCTGACCATAAGACATGGGAAGACGCCTATATTGGCTTTTCGATGGATCCGGATATAGGTGATCCGACCAACGATTTGACGGGTTGTTTTCCCGATTTGAATATAGGTTTTGCCTACAGTGCAGCTGAACTTTCCGGATTGGAAAAAGACCTTGAGCATCCGCCCGGTTATGTGGGAATTAAATTTCTTGATGGTCCCGCCCGTGATCCCGAAACCGGGAAAGCTAAAATGACATCATTCAGACGTTGGGAAACAGATCCCAATAACGATGAGATGCGTTACGATATGTTATCTGCCGGGACCTATGATCTGGAAGATACCGAACCCGCCGATAAAAGGATTTTTCTATCGTCCGGTCCCTTTAATCTGGCTTATGGTGATTCAACAAAATTTGTAGTAGCCATCTGTTTTGCATGGCCGATGTGGT
>JBAZPA010000064.1:0-7217 GCA_041648435.1 archaeon | reverse complement strand
ACAATGGCGCGACTTTTACGCCGACCGTCATCGATATTCTCCCGACAACGCTCGGCACCGTTCCGAATGTCGCTCAGGCCGATGATGGTACGCTTTGGATCAAGTCCGCCGGCAGACAACTGATGCACAGACTCGCGGACGGAACGATCGACACGGTCGCTTCCAGCGTTGTCGCCACCGGCTCTTCCAAGATCAAATACATGAAATGGAAAGATTCGGAACGAGTTTTGGTGTATTACTACAATTTCAGTACATCAACGACTTCTGAAAGAGTTGATGTCATCGATGTTACGGGCGGCGCTGCCAAAGCAGAGAAGATTGCCTTTACGCTTCCGTTGGGCAATGTAGCGAATTCCAACGGCACAGGCTCGGTTGACTATACGATAGTTAACGACAGCACATTCGTCCTCTATGTTTTCGGCGCCAACAACGGTCTTGCGGCCTTCACGAACAATTCGGAATACGTACCGGACAACATCAAAGTCGCTTTCTATGGCAATACGGCGACTCTGCACGCCAATCCGTACGGAGCCGGTTATATCGCCGGAACGAATGCCTACGGTGATCTCGGCAAGTACGAGAAATTCGATCTCAAAGCCAACGATCAGTTGTATGGTTTTAGTTATTTCTTTGCGGCGAAGACAATCGTCGGCACACCCGATACGATCGACCTCGTCGTCAGAACAGTTGGAGCCATCACCGGCGCACCGGATGTTTTGTTGGCTAAGATCAGCGTTTCCACAGACGTACTCGATACAGTTCTTGGTCATTTCAATGCTTTCCGTCTCCCGGGAACGATCAAACTCACCGGGCCGGTTTTCATCGGTGTTGAATGGCCGGCTACTTGCGACGACCAGTTTGCTCTTTATGCAGACGCAAACGGCGAAGGCGAATCCGCTCACAGAGCATGGGAAAAGTATTCCGACGGCGCGTTCGGTTACTTCGATCAATCCGGAACTGTGACATGGGGACTCAATGCCGACCTCTGGATCAGTACGCTTTACATCGAAGGACCCGTAGTTGGTGTCAAGAAAGAAGTGGTTATTCCAACGGAATACGCTTTGTCGCAGAACTATCCGAATCCGTTCAACCCGACAACGAACATTGCGCTCTCTTTGCCGAAAGCCGCGAAAGTCTCGTTGGTCGTATTTAATCTGATCGGTCAGGAAGTTGCGACGATTCATAAGGGTTATCTACCGGCAGGACATTATACGTTCAACTTCAACGCCAGCAATCTGGCCAGTGGAATTTACTTCTACAAAGTTGAAGCGAATAATTTCAAGTCACTGAAGAAGATGACCATTCTGAAATAACGCTTTTTCTGAATTCACGTGAAAGAGGCTGTCGAAAGACAGCCTCTTTTGGTTTCGTTGGAAATTGGATCGATTGGGTAGATTATGTTAAGTAGGTTAAATAGGTAGAATAGGGGAAAAGTAGTGTTCATTTCGTTCCGTCAGGTCCTCAGACCTGACGAGGAATATGTAATTAATCAAAGAATTCCCCCAGGCTTGCCTCGGGGTTACCTTTTGGAAGGAAGAGTATGAGAAAACTTGGTGTCTCATATAAAAATATTACCAATAAGATACCTCGATGCTTGCATCGGGGTAGTTCATTCCGACCCGAAATCGACTATGATTTGGAAAAATGCTGGAATCTTGTCAGATCCATTTTGCTGCCTGCAATGAAACCGGAATTAGGACTTCACTCAAAATAAGCGTCCCTCAACAGGCAATGACATCATCGTTTCGGATTCAATTATCATCTGCTCATTCGCATGTTTTCCGGTTTTCATTTTCCGTAGGATTGAATAGATTTTGTTGTGTATTGAAAGGAACCATGAGATATGACTAAACAGAAAAAAATGCCGAAAATCAATCCTCTGAAGACTGAGAGGGAAATGTCAGACTTCACAAATTTTCTCGCAAACCAGAACTTTTCTACTATCGAAGAGGCAAATGAATTTCTGCAAAAAACCGATCCCAAAGTTTTGTCCCGATTAGCGAAGCGGAAAACTAAAACCAAAGACGAAGAGGCATTCGATCTTGTCGCTTCTGCCTGTGACGAGTCTCCCGAAAAGGGCTTGGAAATGGTTAAAAAAGCGTTGGAAATCGATCCGGACTGCGCCGATGCTTATCTGTTTTTGGCAAATAAAACCAAAGATATTGATGAAGCAATCGAACTATCTAAAAAAGCAATGACGGGAGCGCGAAAGAAACTTGGCGAAGATGTTTTTAAAAATGATGTTGGACATTTCTGGGGAATAGTTGAGACACGACCCTACATGCGAGCAAAAGCCGGGTATGCGGAACTTCTGCAATTAAAGAAAAATTACGACGCCGCGGTAAAGGAATATCAGGAACTCCTGGAATTGAATCCGAACGACAATCAGGGAAATCGAGATATGCTTTCGTGCTTGTTGCTTCAGATAAACCGTTGGCGCGACTATGAGCAACTCTATCAAAAGTATCCGGACGAATTCTCCACTCTTTGGTTATATAATCGGGCGCTGTTCTTGTATATTCGATATGGCGGAATTCCACGAACCATCGAAGCGTTGAATCAAGCCATCGAGTGCAATCCTCATGTGTTAGATATTCTGACCGGGAAAAAGGAGCCGAAACTCAGTGAGTCGGATTATTATACGGTCGGAAGCTTCGAGGAAGCTTCGTTCTATTTTAGCCTGACTTGTAATATATGGGTGAAGCATCCGAAAGCGTTTAGATGGATGATGATACGCTGGCGTTTGCGTGAAAATTTGAATTGAATCGGACGGCGATGCGTCTATGGATATATCTCAATGTCAGTGCAAATTCCAAATACCAAACTCCAAAATCCAAACAAGTACCAATTACCGAATTTCCAATTTCCAAAACGAATACACGTGGACTTTATGAGTTTTGGTCATTGGTTCCTGATACTTTGGACATTAATTTGTATTTGGTTATGAAACCAGTTTCTGCCTTGAGCGATAGCGAAAAGGCTAAACTGGTTTTGATTATCGAAAACCAGAATATTCCGAAACCAGTTTGGCAGAGCGAAAACTGGTTTTGTTTGAAAGTTTGCAAAGATTTAGAAAAAATAGCGGTCTGCAAAGAAATGTCTTGACTTTCTTGGAAGGGGATAATAAACTCGGAATAGGTCTTTCAAATACATGAGGCGGCAATGGACACTTTTTCTGCCCTTTTCAAGAGGCTATCCGGCTTTAAAATCTCTCCTGAAAAATATCCGATTTCGGAACGGCAGAATGCTATTTTCCCGACGCAGTCCAATTTCATTCCCGAATGTTCTCCGCTTACACGACTCTCCGTTTCGGGACTTTATCATAGCAACTGCGCGGGGTTGGAACGGTCTGCGGAGGATCGTTCCGAACCTCGCGAGGCTCGAATTGAACCTCGAGAGATGCTTTTTGAGTCTCGGAAGATTAGATTTAAATACTCGGAGATCTAAATGTTACGAAGTCTACGTTTCATCAGATCATCAGAAATGATGGATTAGAGAGTGTGCTAGGTGATAATTCACATTTATTGTTTTATACGAATGATGGAAGGAGCCTTATTATGATACAGTTTAGGAGAATTACATTGTTACCTGTCATTATAGCCCTTCTGGTTACAGTTCAAGGAATATCGCAAGAACCTGCTAGGCAAATGGAATCTATGGAGCTCCTACAGAAGATTCGTGATATGAAAGAAAAAACAAAAAAGGAACGTGAAAATTTAATCTACAAATTAAAGACTAGGATCGATCCATTGCTGCAGTACAACATAGAAGAACTCAATCTAGTACTTTCCATCAAGGTTAGAAATATGTATGGTGGATCTGCAGTTATTGCAGACAATAGCAAGAAAACCTATTTAGGACAGATTGATGATGAATTCTCGTCTGAATCAATTTTTAATGAATATGGAACATATGGTAACAAATATGCTTCTCAAAGCATTTGGAATGAATATGGACAGTATGGCGGAATGTATTCATCATACAGTCCTTTCAACAATTACTCATCTATTCCACCCTTGATAGTCAAGAATGGACAAGTTATTGGTCGACTAACAGTGAACAAGTATTTAACTATTGCAGTTGACCCAAATTGGCTCAAAGTGCATTTCACTTATTAAACGATTGATAAATAAACTGCAGTATATAACCAATAGAATGACTTTCGTGGCATAAACTGAGCATCAATTATCTATGGAAAGGGCAAGACAATGAGACAAAAATTTTTCTACATGATTTTTTCAGAAACTATACACAGACACGGACTACCTATTTTAAGGAACTTATTGCCGTTTCTTCTGCTATTCGCACTAACATCTGGATGCTCTATATCAGGAATGAAGCTAGTCGACCGCTCATCCGGGAATACCGCCAAGGGATTCGTCGAGTTCCGTATTAACGAGGGGACCGACTTCAGCATCATGCGCGAACCGGTGGCTGTCTATATTACCCGTGAAGGAGAGAATTGGAGGTTGGGTTTTGTTGGATCCAACTTCGCTTGGGCTCCTATGGGGTATATTCGCCAACTTGTCGTGATGGAATCTCCAGGTAACTACAAATACGAATACACATACCAGACTATGGGCAAGGGCATTGCTTCAAGCACAGTCGGTGTCACGTATTTTGGCATTGAGCACTACCAAGGTGTGATTTCAGTAGACATATCTGCCAATCAAACCACTCCAGTGACATTCTCTCTTGGCCCAAAGGAGGTTACTGGAACCCTTATCAGTCGCCGCCTTGACCCCAGTCAATTCAATGTCGAGATAGGGTCGCCATACGAGGGCAAACCACAAAAGGTCAAGAAGTAGATATGCCAACCAACGCATGTAACACCATGGTGCGTAGCCTCGCCGAGGTTCCTGCGAACTTGTTATACGTATAAGGATACTATATGAGTATTATTACCTTCGAAGATCTTAAAATTGATCCTTCACAAAAGTTCTACATTGAATTGGCAGAGCAAAAATATGGGACACCTCTTCCTTATGAAATACAGCAGATAATGCTTGAAATAAATACTAAGGTGGTAGAGCAATCTGAACAAAGGTTGCGTTGGACACGACTTATATATAACATAACTAATAAAATAATCTCTGGGAAAGCTGTCGAGAGTGATTTTCCACTGTTTTGGATTTATTTGTATGGATTATTAACAGAAATGTTAAGCGATTTCGATTTATATCTAAGAATCGGTAAAATACCTGATTTCATTGAACCGATATATATCACGGCGAGTTATATAAAATCATTTTTTAGTGATGATGAAATCAGATTTATTAAATTTATGCGACATAATCATGTCCATCTTCATTTAGATTATTATTGGAGTAAAACAACTATCCAGAATGGATTTATAGTTAAGGTTAAAACACCAACAGAAATAGATGCACGTGATAATGCTGAGCGAATTATTAAAGAGCACAATAATTGTCAAAACCAGGTAGCATATGATTTTGCTCGACGAATAAATGTGAAAATAAATTTACTGTTTGATCAGGTTACAGAAGCAATGAAAATCGTATAGCGAATCTGTATGGAGATAATGTCTTGATCTGGTCGATGAATTTGAAAGTAGGTTATCTTGACGTTTGTATCATATTTGATGATTGTTCGGTTATCATCTTAATTGACGGGAGCATTCTGTGAGATATAAAAAGACATTTCCTGCATTTTTTATGGTTTACCTATTTTCATTTAGTTGTGAAAAGAATCCAACGGAAAGCACTTGGAAGGTTCCGGAATTGACCACCTCAGAAGTAACTGATATTGGCGCAACATCAGTTACTTGTGGCGGTACAATTATATCTGATGGTGGTGCGACTATAACTGCTCGTGGAGTATGCTGGAGCACCAGTCAAAAACCAAAAGTATCCGACAACAAAACCAGTGACGGCACCGGAGCAGATAGTTTTACAAGCGAAATTACCGGATTAAGAGCCGGAACCACCTATTATGTTCGTGCTTACGCCACTAACAGTACAGGCACCGGCTATGGTGGCATCATTCAGTTTACTAAGCATGAAATAGGAACAGTGACAGATATAGACGGTAATATGTATCGAACGGTGAGGATTGGCAGTCAATGGTGGATGGCAGAGAACCTGAAAGTGACGCACTATCAGAATGGGGATGCATTACCCAACGTGACCGACAATGCTGCATGGTTTTGGCTGAATAGTGGTGCTTATTGCAATTATGGTAATAATGCCACAAATTCTGACACTTATGGACGTTTATACAATTGGTACGCGGTACACGACTATCGCAATATTGCTCCCATCGGTTGGCATGTGCCATCTGATGTTGAATGGCAAATCATGGTTAATTATTTTTTAGGTGGCGATGAGGTAGCTGGTGGTAAACTGAAAGAAATCGGAACCACTCACTGGAACAGTCCCAATTACGGTGCAACCAATGAAAGCGGATTTTCCGCCTTACCCGGCGGCGAACGTGACCTAGGTGGTTCATACTACTACATTGGCGAGAACGGTTACTGGTGGTCATTCACAGAAGATGATAAGAATTGTGCATCGCAAATAGCACTGTATTATTCAAGTTCGTTCATTTGGTATTGGAGCGACTTTAAGCAGGACGGTTTCTCCGTTCGTTGTGTGAAGTATTGACTATTTGACAATTCATTATTCCGTCAGATTCTCAAACCTGACGGTAAACAGTCTTGAACTATGATTAAAATGATTGAATGAAGACTATGAAACCAGTTTCCGTCTTGAGCGATAGCGAAAAGGCTAAACTGGTTTTGGTTATCCGAAAACAGTCTTGAACTGTGATTGAGAGAGCGCTCAATATTAAAATCATCGTAAAGACAGAATGGGAAATGTCAGACCACGTGAGATACGATAGTTGGGTAGCATGTATTAGGTCTGAGTACCTGCCCCAACCGGTTGTTTTGTTGTTTAACATCTTAACAAAAGGAGGTCACCATGCCTGGTGAAAACTTAGTCTCGATCAATGTCCCGGCTGAGACATGGACCGAAATCCGCGACCTGGCAACCCAGTTAGGGTCGAAACTGGGGACAATTGTGGTCGCATTATCCGCCGAGCAGAAGAAAGCCTTACCGAAGGCCAATACCCGGCTTATGCCGTTTGTGAACAAGATGGTTGCCCATACCGATACGAATCCGGAAATCGTTCCGGCTTATGTATCACTGGACGAACTGAAGATCGATGTCACGGCTGGCAACGCCCTGACTGAAATC
>JBAZPA010000063.1:0-7222 GCA_041648435.1 archaeon | reverse complement strand
AGGATAGATCACAAATTCAGGTAGATTTGATCCCGATTAATCGGGACGACAGAGTTCCCGTTTTTAAAAGTTGTGGCGGTAGGCGGCAACTGCGCCGGTTTTCCATCCAGTAATTCGGCAATAGTCAGGATTTGTACTTTCGGATAATCTCTCTGCCAGCCTTCGGAGCGATAAAAACCGGCAGAAACAGCTTCGGTAAGCATATCGCGTGTCGGGTCGTTCAGTGTAATGAAGACACCAATCTCCGCTTTCTCACGTTCGAGGACGCCAATTAAATCTCTGACGTCGCCACTTTTAATATGTCCGCTTTTAACCTGAACGATGACACGTTTCGGTTTCCCGGTTTGATCGTCAAGGAATGTGATTAATCCGTCAATGCCTTTATCTGCGCCCTTTTTCTTTTCACCTCCCGCACCTGCGGGACGCGCTTTAATTAGAGATAACGCCCACCATTGGAATTGATAACGATCGTCATTAGCGAGTTGACGGGCGGATGATACGTCTTCCGGTTCGCCGATGACACTGTAGTCTTTCTTTGGTTCAAGATGAAATGAATCCGTCAAGCGATACTTCATCAATGCGATAGATAAATGGGTGATGTCAATACCAATCCATTTCCGGTTAAGATTCTGTGCGGCGACAACGGCGGTTCCACATCCACAGAACGGATCGAGGACGACATCGCCTTCATTGCTGGATGCTTTAATGATACGCTCCAATAAGGCAATCGGTTTTTGGGTAGGGTAACCGAGGCGCTCGGCGGCTTGAGCGCCGATAGGGAAAATATCATCAAAAATATCTTGAAGGAGAACACCTTCCATTTCGTCTAAATATCGCCTAAGTCTCGGCATTCCTCCTTTGGATGGCCAATAAATTTTTCCATCAACATCCAATTTATCCAACTCACGCGGCGGTAGCATCCAGTGTCGGCCTTTAGCAGTCACATCTATTCCGCGCCACTGTAGCCCTGTTTCACCATAACGGACACCTGCTCCGGTTAAATCTCCGAGTGTGAAATGACGTCCATCCTGATTAATATTTCGGTAAAAGTGCCGAATATATTCCTTATCATAAGGATTGTGCTGTGGGTTCCAATTATAAGAGTCTGATTTGCTATAAAACAAAACGACATCATGAATTGGACCGTACCGCTTTGCGCTACTATGGGCGCTGGTACGTTTCCAAATAACCTCATTTCTAAAATTCTGTGCTCCAAAAACCGCATCCAGCACGATTTTTAAATAGTGACTTGCAGTCGGATCGCAATGGAGATATAGCGAGCCGGTTGGTCTCAGAACGCGGTGGAGTTCGATCAATCGGGCAGTCATCATGACAAGATATGCCATCATTTGGTTTGTACCGATCGTAAAGCGCAGGGAACCGAGCAATCCACTGACAGGTAGCGATGCGGTGACGACATCATGATAAAGTCTTTCGGCGTCCTGCGTCCAGTGCCATGTATCTTCAAAAGCGGTAATCTGCGCGTCGGCTTCCGTGCCGGATTCATCTTTAAAAAGGACGTTGTAATTGCGGTTGGAGTTGAACGGCGGATCGAGATAGACAAGGTCAACACTTTCCGACGGAATGTGCTTTTTAAGGATCGGTAGATTGTCGCCGTAGTATAGGGTGTTCATGAGAACTCCGTTTTGTTTGATCTGGTCAATTCATATATCAACTGCATTACGGTGGTTATCTTACTGAAAATTATCTGATTTTTCAAGGAACGAAAATCTGCTAAAGGCGCGAGAAAAACGAAATAAGAATAGAGATGGGTTTCAAATATGGTGTTGTATGATTGCCACGAGATTTATCTCGTGGAGAGAGGAATCCGAAAACCAAACCGGGCTTTAGCCCAATAATGACGGACTAAAGTCCGGAGTTATTATCGCGTGAATTGAATCCACGACTTCCGCCTGAGGCGGACAGGTTCCAGTCGTGGCAATAAATACGGACTGTTTGCGTTTCAATGCAGAGCGTAGAGACAAGGAGTTTTATCTCGTGGACAGGAATTCAACCAGTTTCCGGCTCCGAATTATCGGAGACTAAACCGGTTTCGGCTAACAAACCCGTTTGGCTTCGCTGAAAACGGGTTTGACGGTCGTAGAGACGAGATTGGTAAAAATCTGGTTGACAAATAAAAGAAAATGCGCTAATATTCCACAAATGGCAAATCTCCATCAAATAGATTTAAAATGTGGCTTAAACGGGAGGCTGAAAATGCGCAAGGTGCTGCTGGGAATTTTGATTCTGTCGCTTTCAATGTCTTTTTTCCTTTTTGTCAGTTGCGAAAAGGACGCAACTAAACCACCTGAAGAACCCGAAGTCAAGTTGGTATCACCGGTTAAAAATGAGGTTTTAATTGATTCGGTCTCGGTAGAAATAACCGCCACTGATGATAAGGGAATCACTCAGGTCGAGTTTATCGTTGACAATGAAGTTGCCAAGACATGGATCATGTCTCCCTACGTTTACACATGGAATGTTACCGATTTAAGCGACAGCAGTGAACATTCGGTTTATGCCAGAGCCTATGATGCTGATGGTAATGTGAGTACGACACCGGTCGTCAAAGTTTTAGTCATGTTGTTATCAGCACCAACAAATTTATCGGCGCAAACAGTAAGCGATACGCAGATTCTTCTGACATGGCAAGATAACAGTAAAATAGAGGATGGTTTCCGGATCGAGCGCAAAGAAGAGGACGGTAATTACTTCCAGATAGCAGAAGTTAGTGCCAATGTAAACAGTTTTGATGATGCCGGTTTGACATACGGGACTAACTATTACTATCGGGTACGGGCATTCACTTCGCAGAATAACTCAGTCTATTCAAATGAGTTGTTCATACCATGGTCAGTTATTGATATTGATGGAAATGTTTATAGAACGGTAAAAATCGGTAATCAAATGTGGATGGCGGAAAATCTGAGAGTTTCTCACTATCGGAATGGCGATGTGATACCCAATATAACGGATAATATGGCTTGGAATAATCTCTCGACCGGCGCCTTGTGCGACTATAATAACGACGTAAATAATGTGGTGACCTATGGTCGGTTGTACAACTGGTACGCTGTAAATGATAGCCGCAATATTGCTCCTACCGGCTGGCACGTACCAACGGATGCGGAGTGGCAAACATTGGTTAATTATCTGGGTGGTGAAAGCGTAGCCGTAGCCGGCGGTAAGATGAAAGAAGTTGGAACAACACACTGGCAAACTCCCAACACGGGTGCCACGAACGAAAGCGGATTTTCGGCGTTGCCCGGCGGCCACCGTGACGGCAGTGGGGCGTACCTCGGCATTGGCTACGGTGGTTACTGGTGGTCGGCCACTGAGAACAATAGTAGCGACGCATGGAGCTGGAGCCTGGGTTACGGTTACTCAGGCATCTACCGTGGCGACTACGATAAGCGATATGGTTTCTCAGTTCGTTGTGTAGGGGATTAGAGGAAAACCGATTCAGATCAGACAAGTGGTAACATTTACTTGACGCTTACAGATTGATAAATCAAAGAAAAAAGGATTTATGTCGAACCATTAGCAATTATCTGGAAAAATGCAAATGAAAAAGAAAGGCTTAAAATGAATGTGAGTTTTTTTAATATTGTGTCAAAAGGAACACCTGAGGAAGTCCAAAAAGAAATAGATGCAGGAATGGATGTCAACGAGTGTTTTTCCGATGGATATACTCCTCTGATGTACGTCGCAAGTTTTAATCATAACTCCGATGTTGTGACGGTATTAGTCAATGCTGGCGCAAACGTCAATTCTCGTGATCCTTACGGACTGACCCCCTTAATGTTCGCTGCTCGAGACAATGGAAATCCTGAAGTGATAACAACTTTAATCAAGGCGGGAGCGAATGTCAATGATCGGGATTCCAATGGAATGACTACTTTAATGGGCGCCGCCGGTTACAATCAAAATCCTGAGATGGTTGCGGTTTTAATCAAGGAGGAAGCAAATGTTAATGAGCGAGATTATGATGAATATACTCCTTTAATGTACACCGCCAGTTTCAATCAAAATCCTGATGTTTTGACGGCTTTAATCAAGGCAGGTGCTAATGTCAATGATCGGACTTCTGATGGATGGACTCCTCTGGTGTGCGCCGCCGATAACAATCAAAATCCTGAGATGATTACAACTTTAATCAAGGCAGGATCGAATGTTAATGATCGGGATTCTAATGGATTGACTCCTTTGGTAGCCGCCGCCCGTAACAATAAAAATCCTGAGGTAATATCGGTTTTAATCAAGGCAGGAGCGAAAGTCAATGAGCGGGATTCTGATGGATTGACTCCTTTGATGTTCGCTGCCGGTAACAATCAAAATCCAGAGGTAATATCGGTTTTAATCAAGGCAGGAGCGAAAGTCAATGAGCGGGATTCTGATGGATTGACTCCTTTGATGTTCGCTGCCGGTAACAATCAAAATCCCGAAGTGATTGCGGCTTTAATTAAAGCGGGCGCAAATGTCAATGATCGGGATTCCGATGGACGGACTCCATTAATGTCCGCCGTCCTTAAAAATCAAAATCCTGAGGTGATTACGGCTTTAATCAAGGCGGGGGCTGATATCAATGATCGGGATTCGGATGGAGGGACTCCTTTAATACTCGCTGCCCGTGACAATGGAAATCCTGAAGTGATTATAGCATTAATTCGGGCGGGGGCCGATGTCAATGAGCAGAGTTCTGATGGATTTACTCCTCTAATGCTCGCCGCCCGTGACAATCAAAATCCTGAGGTGATAACGGCTTTAGTCAAGGCGGGGGCTGATATCAATGATCGGGATTCCATTGGATTGACTTCTTTAATGTTCGCTGCCGGTTTCAATCAAAATCCTGAGGTGATTACGGCTTTAATCAAGGCAGGTGCTGATGTCAATGATCGGACTTCTGATGGATGGACTCCTCTAATGCTCGCCGCCGGTTACAATCAAAATCCTGAGGTGATTGTGGCCTTGATCAAGTCGGGATTAAATGTCAATGATCAGAATTCCAAAGGATTGACTTCTTTAATGTTCGCTGCCAGTTTCAATCAAAATCCTGAGGTGATTAAGGCTTTAATCAAGGCGGGGGCTGATGTCAATGAGCGGGATTCTGATGGATTGACTCCTTTGATGTTCGCCGCCAGTGACAATCAAAATCCCGAAATGGTCACGGCTTTAATCAAAGCGGGATCGAATGTCAATGATCGGACTTCTGATGGATGGACTCCTCTAATGCTCGCCGCCCGTGACAATCAAAATCCTGAGGTGGTCACGGCTTTAATCAAGGCAGGAGCGAATGTCAATGATCGGACTTCTGATGGAGGGACTCCTCTAATGCTCGCCGCCGGTTACAATCAAAATCCTGAGGTGGTCACGGCTTTAATCAAGGCAGGTGCTAATGTCAATGATCGGACTTCTGATGGATGGACTCCTCTGGTGTGCGCCGCCGATAACAATCAAAATCCTGAGGTGATTACGGCTTTAATCCAGGCGGGTGCAAATGTAAATGATCGGAGTTCTTATGGGTTGACTCCTCTAATGTACGCTACTCGTGACAATCAAAATCCTGAGGTGATCACTATCCTGTTAAAATTTGGCGCTGATGGAAAATTAAAAAGCAATGAAGGAAAAACAGCTTCCGATTATGCTAAAGATAATGAAAATATCAAAGATACAGCCGCGTACTGGGAATTGAATGATGCACAATACAAGTAACGAGAAGTATCGATTGGAGCAGGTTGTCAGAGTTCACTGTAAGTGTTCGTCAGGTCTTTTGTTTCCTTTCATCACGTAAAATACGACCTGTTTCGTCAAATACCACCTTAGAACGGTCCGTAAAACCCTTCCAGCCATGCATGCGGATTAGAAGTTGACCTCCACAAGAATGTTTATTAACATTTAACTCAAATGTTTTGAATACGTAGTAGTCGTCTATATTTAACGGGAAAATATGATCACCGCCACAAAACAAGCATTTACTTTTATACGTAGTATTTTCAAAGTATTCAAGACGGGCGTTTACGGTTTGTATTTCCTCTTCTAATTTTAAAATCTCTTCGTTTTTCAATTTTAAAATCTCCGCGAAAGAAGATTCCTTTTCCCGATTAATCCACTTTTTGAGTTTAACACGGATACGTCTAAATTTGTTTTTATCGATTGGAGGAACTTCCTTTTTCCAATTAATTCGCTCGTTGAGATTAGCAATACTTCTCTCAGCCTGCTCGACAGTGAAAGGCGTACAAATACGCACTATTTTATCGCAATCGCTACACCACGCTTCTTGTAATACCGGTCGATGTTCTTCCAAACCCTCATATACATAACGAATTCCATAATTGAATTCATCTTCATAGTCACAGCCCGTGCAAGTAATTTTATAAAATGGAAATGACATAGTTATCCTTTAATTGCTCAACGACCTCATTCTGTCATTCTCGAGTTAGAATCATCGAGATCATCCTTATATTCCCAACATCGTCCGCTTCGGCTCCAAACTATTTCATTCTTAGTTATCTTTCGGAACTCCGCGAGAACCTCAACATTTATTGCGAGATTCTGATTTTTATTCAAGTAAACAAAGTCATCACCAAATTTCTCATGGATTTCTTGTACAACTACTTGCTGATAAAGTATTTTGAACTTTTTTATTTGTTCAAGCATAAACGTTGCAACATCGATTGAAGATTGTTTTATCATTTCTTTTTTCCCACTAGCATTTTCCATGTTCATTCTCTCAAAAAGCGCCGATCCGCAATCATCTATAATCAAACAACGCTGAAATAGTACACATAATCGGGTAAAAGCACAAGGAAAATCGCGACGAGTTTCTGGAAAGATTGACAAACCCAAATCAACTATGCCAATATTTATCAAAGGCTGATTCTGATTGATAGGTAAGGAACTTGTCAGTCTTTAGATGGAGTAATTAGCCTTATTAGTTAGATTGAGCCGATTGGGCTTGTTCACTAACGACGGAAAACACGAAACACTGAACACGGAACACTGAACTTCTACGCCGGCAATTCGATGATGAACGTCGTCCCGACTCCCGGAACGCTCTCCGCGTGAATTCTGCCATTATGCAGGAGAACGATATGGCGCGCGATGGACAATCCCAATCCGGTGCCGCCGAGCTGACGTGAACGCGACTTATCGGCGACGTAAAAGCGCTCGAAAAGACGCGGTAAATGCTCTTTGGCGATGCCGATGCCGGTGTCCCGGATTT
>JBAZPA010000062.1:0-7343 GCA_041648435.1 archaeon | reverse complement strand
ATCTCAATTCTACAAACGGAAGATCGCAGAGTTGACGAGTTTCGGTCATTTGTATTTGGAATTTTGGATTTATTTGTAATTTGGATTTTGTGATTTGGTGCTTTTCGTCAAATCCAGATGGATTATACGAAAAGTGAGATGGATATTGCCCAAATCCAGATGGATATTCCGTTTTACATGATGAAATGTCTCTGATTCCGGATGTAATTCGGGATTACCGACAAACGTTGACGAAAAACTGAGAGTGTTCGGGAGCGTCGGTAAGACGCTCCCGGATTCTGAGGTGTCAGGTCTGAGGACTTGACGAAACGGCCAAAAATTTGAGAAATGATCCCGAACCTTCGGGATTAAATGGCTGCAAATAGGAATTTTAAAATGCCTAATATTAGGAATGTCGGTAAAAAAATGTCCAGATATAGGCATTTGTTCCTAAATATAGACATAGGAATTTATCTTGAATGTGTAGGTTAAACATATGTTATGCTGTATGGAAAATTCCTCTTGACTTTAGGATATTCTAGATTCATATATTGTCGGTAACAAAAAATCATTTTAATAATGTCACAAAATGTTCAATAATAGTTTAAAGTTAATTCCCGTTTTTACACTATTCTGTGGGGGAATATGGGCCCAATCACCGCATTTTCAGTTTGTGGGACTGTCTGGGGAACGCATTACCGCCATCGCTGTACATCCAGATAACGATTCGATTCTTTATGTTGGAAGTATGAGCGATTATTCTGCAGGAATCTATGGTAGTCTTTTTAAAAGTACCAATGCGGGCGCGACATGGGATACATTGTTATATCCCGTTACAGTCCATGATATCGCCATCAATTATCAGGATCCGGAGACGATCTATGTGGGTTTAGGCGGGGCAAACTTCACTATGCCGGGAATTCTCAAAACCACCGATGGCGGCGCCACCTGGACGCGGGCCGACAGCGGGGTTTATGTGGATTGGGAAACGGATGTGCAGGATGTGGAATTGCACCCGACCTCCCCAGAAATCCTCTATGCGGGTACCGCCGGGATTTTCCCCGGGCATCTATATAGAAGTAATAATGGTGGGAATTCCTGGGCACGGGTACCCTATGGCCCCGAGATTGAAGAAGGGCCAATTGAAATAACCATAAACATATTAAATCCTCAGGAAGTCTTTATTGGCGAAAATGGGACAGGCGAAATATATCGAACTTCGGATGCAGGAAGCACTTGGGTTGCGTTGAACACACCGTGGGGAGATGGTTATGGTCTTCCGGTCACTATCACCTTATGTCCAGAACAACCAAACATTATTTATGCTGGTGTGTATCAATATGGACTTATGAAAACGGAGGACGGTGGCTTTAGTTGGATACACCAGGATTCCGGGATTGATAGTAATGCTACAGCGATTCGGACTATTGTAATTGATCAATCAAATTCCAAACATCTATATGCAGGATTAAATGCATACGGCGTATTTGAAACATCCGATGGTGGGGAACAATGGAATACGATCAACGCCGGTCTGGCAAATCAATGGGTAAGATCGCTGGCGTTAACCGGACAGACTTTATATGCCGGTACATATGACGGACTCTACGGGCGCGTAATTACAACTTCTGTTGAAGAACCGAATAATTTGCCTCAGCGTTTCTTCTTAGGTTCTAATTATCCCAACCCCTTCAACAGCCAAACAACCATTCCATATCACGTAGCGCAGGGAGCTCAGGTTTCCTTGACCATTTATAACCTACAAGGACAAATAATCAAGCACTTGGTAAAGAAACATCACACCTCGGGAAAGTATGAGGTGCATTGGGATGGAACGAATGACAAAGGAATATCAGTGAGTTCGGGCCTGTATTTCTATCGATTGTCGAGCCCGAAATTCAAGACAACCCGATCCTTGGTGTACCTCAAATAACACGAAGAGAAAGGAGGTGTATGATGTCTACATGAAACTATTTTGCTTAAAAACTTCAACCATAACTGCAAATGATGGAGGTCTGTCATGAAAAAGTATGTTCTCTTTTTTAGTCTCATGAGTCTGGGACTCTGGGGTGTTCTGAGTGCCCAGCAGCCGACGGCATTTGAGATTGCCACCGGAAATTGGCAGGGGGAGGAAATCGAATATGTAGCCGGGCAGGTTCTGGTCTGTCTGGCACGGAGAACTGATGCTGTGCAAGCCGTTAAGGTATTTACAGACTTGAATCTGACTGTTCTTGAACCGTTTGATAAACTCAACATTGCACTTCTGAAGGTACCTGAAGAAGCGGATGCTATTGTTGTGGCTACGACACTATCGCAGGACCCCCGCTTCCGATACGCAGAGCCAAATGGTGTTGACAGAATTTATCAAGTGCATCCGAATGATCCTTATTATGAAGGGACTTCTCCAGCAACGTATGCGCATCAGTATGCGTTGCATAATACCGGGCAAAATCCACCGTCCGGCACTGCAGATGCGGATATTGACGCTCCGGAAGCCTGGGAGTACGAGACTGGTTCCTCGAGTATTTTGATCGGTGTACTTGATTCCGGGATACCCCTTGAAAATGGGGTACTTTCTCATCCGGATTTAAATGATGCCAATCGATATATACTTGGTCAGGATTTTATTGATAATCCTCCGGATGGAGTAAAGGATGAACGTGGCCATGGCACGCATGTAACCGGCATTATCGCTGCAGAGACAAATAATGACATCGGAATTGCCGGGGTAAATTGGCAGTGCAAAATTCTGGTGGAGCAGGTCTTTAATGCCGGGGGATCTAGTTCACACTCTGCTTATAAAAATGCCGTTATACATGCCGTTGACAATGGTGCGAATGTGATTAATTATAGTGGAGGAGGGAGTTCATCATCTACGAAAGAAGAAGCGGTTGCCTATGCCGACAGTGTTGGAGTGGTCCAGGTCTATGCTGCCGGCAACAGTGGGAGTTCTGGAGTCATATATCCTGCCCGATACGCCTACACTGGGACTTTTATAGAACATGCCAATGGATATTCCAGTGTTATATCGGTTGCTGCGACTCAGTACGATGATGAACGCGCTTCATATTCCTCTTATTCGCCAGGATATAATTACGTGACCGTGGCCGCTCCTGGAGGTGCCCATGATGGCGGATATCCGGTTGATGCCGGTGATATTTTTTCCACCATGCCCAATTACGCAGTAACATTAAACGGGGCACCTTATTATATAAGTCAAGACTATGGATATTACTCTGGCACTTCCATGGCGGCACCACATGTTGCTGGTCTCGCGGGATTAATCTTAGCCAGATTTCCGTCGCATACCCCGTTGGAAGTCCGCGCGTTGATTGAACAGTCAGCAGAAGATGTGAATGCTGATACTTATCCGGGCTTTGACGAACGACTTGGCTATGGGCGTATCAATGCGTTTTATGCGGTTGCTCCACCGGCAACACCGCAAAATTTTCAAGTAACTAAATATACAGGAGTATATCCCTACCGTCCCAAATTGACCTGGACTGCCAACACCGAACCAGATTTAGCTGGCTATAGAATTGAGAGAAAGGTTAATGATGACAGTTGGTCTCCTCCTAATTTTGGCGGCGATCATGTTTCACCGGAAGTGACAGAATTTATCGATATGGAGGTTTTAATTTGGAAAAGTAGTAATAACCAGACTGTCTATTATCGTATGCAAGCCTTTGATACAGAAGGATTGTATTCTGCATACACCCCAGTTAAATCTATAAATTTTCACATTATGCTAAAACCAGGAACTATATCTCCAGCACCAGATGATATGACTTATGCAATTCCTAGTGAATTTGAACTATTGCAGAACTATCCCAATCCATTTAACTCGGAGACATCTGTTAGATTTGGAATACCCGAAGATTCCCGGATTTCTCTGAAGATTTTCGATATTAATGGCCGATTAGTTAGGGAATTATGTGAAGAGGAATTCGAATCTGGCTATCATCAAATACCATGGAACGGGACTAATGACCGGGGCGCTTTAATGCCTTCAGGGGTTTATTTCTGCAAAATTATATCAGATAATTATTATGAGATTAAGAAAATGGTCTTAATTAGGTAGAATGGATAAGTCAGTTAGATATATTTTCAGCATTATTAGTGAATTTCATATGACAGATGATGATCTAAGTTAGAAGTATAACCATCGGCTGGAGGCAACGAGGCGAGCTGTTCGACAAACCCAAGATTTTCGATTTCTCAATAAATTCTTGAATATTTTATGTTTATTGCTTCGATTCACCTCGCGCCTCATCATTGACCGTTATGTGTATATAGAAAACTCCATATATAAGCATCTGCGAATAGTCAAACGATAAATCAAATAATAATATTCCCTATAATATCTTCACTGATCTAAAGATACCCGATTAATAATAACTATTAACCAATCTAACTTATTAAGGAGGACATTATGTCAAGTACAGAAGATTATGCGGCGAAGATTGCCGCGATTGAAGCAATCGCCGATGATCAGGTAAAGTCACCGACCATGCCGGTGGATGTGTTTTTGCAGGAAGTTGAAAATACCGTGAAATGGGTGCAGGACGACAAGGATAAACTTATTGCCGCCGGATTGGATTGGACGCTGGTTGACGATATGCCAGCCCGCGCCGGAGCCTTGCGGGAAGCGCAGTCGCTCTGGTACAAAGTCCGCTTTGCCCGTGAAGAAGCCCAAAAGGAATGGAATGAAAAATCTCCCGATGCTTATGATTTACGGGACACTTTGCTCCATGTGTTTCGCTTTGCTTTTCGGAATGAAGCTGATTTGACCAGCAGGGTCGCCATCATTGCCGAAGGTTCCGGGAATGCCGATATGATCCAGGATTTGAACGACCTTTCATTACTCGGTAAAGATCATACCGATTTACTGACGGCGATCGGTTTTGATTTGACGCTATTGGATACTGCCGCGGCTACTTCGGCGGAAATGGCGGTTTTGCTTTCACAATCAACGGTTGACCGTAAAAAGGAAAATGTCAATCGAATCATTCGCGATAAAGCCTATACCTATGTCAAACAGGCTTTGGATGAAGTCCGGGCTTGTGGTCAGTTTGTGTTCTGGCGGAATGACTCTCGTTTAAAGGGCTATGTCAGTCAGTATTTCAAGAACCGGCGCAAAAAGAATAATACCGTCAGCGCCGAACCTACAACTTAGGCGAATATTCCTTTTGTGCCGGCAGTCCTGCGCGAAGTTTAATATTCCCTGCTGATAGTTACTCCTTCCTGCGGCTTATTATTGGCTTCCTGCTTAATATTTAGCCTTCCTGCGACTTTTTAGGGCTTCCTGCAGGTATTTCAGTATCTCCTGCGCCGCAGGAAAGAGTAAAACTTGGTTGGGCGTCGCTGAAATTCAGTATATAGAGCGAAATAATCCGCAGGGAAAGGTAAAACTCTTGCAGGAAATACCGATTTTAAATCAGGGACACTAAATATTTGTTACAAAGTTCGATATTTTCAGTACAATAATTGATATTTTCTGTACTGATATTGAAAAATTTGATAGAGAGTCAGTGTTTGTTATTTTTTCATTTTAGCTGTATAATCACATTGAATAAAATAAAATCGAGATTATTAATAAATTATCGACATAAAAAGAAAAAAAGGACAGAATGGCAAGAATAGCGACAAACAAATATTTACAAAAAGCAAAGAGCGCAAAAAACGATGAGTTCTATACAATACTCTCTGACATAGAAAGAGAGCTTAGGCACTACAAAAGACACTTTAAGGACAAAGTGGTGCTTTGCAACTGTGATGACCCGCGTGTTAGTAATTTCTTTCATTATTTCTCGTATAACTTTGAGCAATTAGGGCTAAAAAAACTGATTACTATCTGTTATAAAAATCAAAATGCTGATTTGTTCAGTGAACATAATTCTGAAAAGGCTATCTGGTTAGAATACAATGGAGACAAAAACAATGATAAAGTTCCTAATCCCGAAGAAATAGGAATATACCATTTAAAAGGTGACGGTGATTTTCGCTCTAAAGAGTGTATTGAACTGCTAAAACAAGCCGACATTGTTGTAACCAATCCTCCGTTTTCGCTATTTAGGGAGTATATAACACAACTTATGGGCTACGACAAAAAGTTCTTGATTATTGGAACTTGGAATGCAATCACATATAAAGAAGTATTCCCACTGATAAAGGGAAATAAGGTATGGATTGGCATAAATAGTAATCGCAATTTCTCAGGATTCATCGTGCCAGAACACTATCCTTTGGATGGAACTGAAGCGCGAATTGACGCACACGGAAACAGGATTGTTTCCAGCAACAATACTTGTTGGTTTACAAATCTTGATAATGATAAGCGTCATGAAGAACTTATTCTATATAAAAAATTCAATCCCGAAGAATATCCCACCTACGACAATTATGATGCAATTGAAGTTTCAAAAACCAATGATATTCCGATTGACTACAAAGGCGCAATGGGTGTACCGATTACATTTATGAATAAATACAATCCAGATCAGTTTGAGATAATTGGTGCAACAGAAAGCGAAGGAAAAGGGTTTTCTGGCGGATTGTGGTACGAAACTAATAGTAGATAAATATGGCGACAAATTGATTTGTGTCCGATACATATATGATCCGGTCAATCAGACTCGTATTAAGACGGTTGAACTTATCGAAGAAAAACGTCCCTATATTTCACATAAAAGGCATATCCCGCCAAATAAAATGATGCATTTACGGGTTGCATACGGAGAGGTGAGTATTGGAAAATTAATCAAAAACAGTGGTGGATACTGGAATAAAGAAGAGGGCTATTGGGAGTTGCCGTATCGCGAGGTAATAGCTTTAGGTCTTGACAATAGAGTAATAAATTGCTAAAATAAATCTGTATGAAAATCGATCATAGAATTATAAAAGTTTTGTTCATGGAAAAACATGAATTTTTCTTCATAGACAAAACTGGCAAAAAGTTTTCTACATGCAGAAACTTTTTTCTATATGTAGAAAAATTGGAAGTATAGAAAAGTGCAGGTTAAACATATGTTAGAGCATAAAAAGGTGAATATGGAGGTAAAATCTATGAAAATATTAAAATTACCATTTAACCCTGGCAAGTCTATTACAATTATTGACTTAATTAAAGAAAAGAAGGAAAGACTTGTCAGGTATTCCAATGTCTTAAAAAGTAACAAATAGTTCAAGGAGTACAAATATGAAAACATTCTTTAAAAATTTTATGATTCTTATTGTTCCTAAAAATCCCATTTAGAAGAAAGCTACCAATCTCTATTTCAAAATCGTCAAATCAGCGATCAAGATTACCCCAAATTTCTTGGATCAGCCAAAAATCAGAATATACTTTCGGGAAAATTTCTTCA
>JBAZPA010000061.1:0-7392 GCA_041648435.1 archaeon | reverse complement strand
GCGCGTCGAACTGCAGAACGGTCATATCCTTGTAACGTTCCGCCATGGCTTTGACGATTCCGATGCTGATCGTATGTTCGCCGCCGAGACCGACGACGAATTTCTTATCGTTTAAAAGCCCTTTAACTGTCTTGTAAACGGCGTTGACCATCAGTTCCGGCTCTTCGGGACAAACCACCGGTTCCAGCGTGGCGATTCCCTGTTTATAGACCATCGAATCGGTTTCGATGTCGTAGAGTTCGAGATAGCCGGAAGCATCGATCAGCGCTTCCGGTCCTTCGTCGGCGCCTTTCTGCCATGTCGATGTGTCGTCGTAAGGAATCGGCAGGACGACAATCCTGGCATTATCATAATTACAATAGGGTTCGGCGAGCGCGCAGAAAGCCCCGGTGGAACATTTGTATGTCATGTGTTTATTCGGTTCTGACTTTTGGCGATACGGGAAAATCCTCGCCTCTCTCGCGGACGAAAGACTTGACGGACCTGGATTGGAAGAAGTTCACGACGTAATTCTTCGCCTTCTCCGTGTCAAAAGGCTTGCAGGAAAAGAGATCGACAAAAACGAATTTCTTCTTGGGGTAAGTGTGTAGTGAAATATGACTCTCCGCGATGATGACGATGCCCGTGATGCCGCTCTCTTCCGGATCGTCTGCATTGTACCGGAAAACGTACGGCTGGGTGATTTTCGTCATTTTGATTTGGGGCGGGAGTTCGGATAAAAGTTTGAAGCAGGCTTCGAGGTCATTCAAGATTTCGGGATTGCAGTCATTCAAATCCAACATTAAGTGCGGGCCGTATCCATGAGTTCGTTTCTCCATCTCGCATAAACCCTCCTATAAAAAGTTCTCAACAATACATTTCCGTCTGAATCGGAAAAATTAATCAATTCATAACGGAAAAAGCGCGCTATTATACGGCATTTTTTTGATTAATTCAAACACTTTTTTCCAGCGAGGAATTGCTGATTGTCACATTGCCTGAAATTACCGTACGCGCTGGTGGTGCGGTAAAAAAAACTGACCACTGCCTGTCCGCCTCTGGCGGAAAACCCCGCAAAGTGCGGGGAAAAGGGATCCCGAAGTATCGGGACAGGCTGAAAAAAGATTTTTTAAATGATGCCGAAGATTCCCATTTCCCATTGCCCAATCTCCCGCCAACGGCGGGGAATGCCCAATACCTGATACATATCCATCCGCATAGATTTGTTGCAAACCGAAGCCATGATTGAAAATAATTTCTTGTTTTTGATAGGACGATCATTAAATTAAAACAAAAGTTAGTGAAGGATGTCTCGGAAAATATTAAAAGTCTGCTCATGGATTCCGTCTTAAGAAACAAACAGCGCTCGAAATATCACGCAAACAAAAGGCTGAATAATAGCACAAGCCTACAAGTCCATGGCGAAGACCTGCAACTCTGTGGCTCGAACAAAAAAGTGCATAGCGAAGACTTACAACTCTATTTTGCAAACCCAAAAGCGCAGGAATCGTTTTTCAAAATAGAAAATCCAATAGACAACTGGATATTAACAGGTTAAAAAAAGGAGGAAACATGTCAAAACAGTTGGATTATTCGTTTCAGGATGCGAGCGTTCTTGCCACCACGACACGCAGACACATTGAACAGATGACGGCGTACAGAATCGACGAGGCATTTGTCGCCGATTTTGAGGCAAAAAACAGCGCGTTAAGGGCAAAGGATGTCGTATATAACGACGCATGTAACGACTATGACCAAAAGACAGCCGTTCAGAAAGAACAGATCAATCGCGCTCTGAAAATCCTGACGAGGTTCAAAAAGGTATCTCATATTGCCTATTTTGATGACTCTTTGACGCAAAAGGAGTTTGGTGTCGGGGAAAAAACCACGAAGAGCGTCAAAACACTGGCGACGAGTCTGTCGCATTTGAGCAGTGTCGTTACATAGAGGCATGACGCAATACTTTCTGCAGGTATTAAAACCGAAGAGATAGCGGAAATCGATGCCTGCCTCAATGACCTGATCACCACCGACAGCACTCAGGAAGATGCTCTGCGGCTTCAGACGACTCTGTATGATGAGTTGCAAGCGGGTTTGAAGGAACTTCAGAACATCAAGCGGAAAATACGAAAGACAGCCGACCTCTGCTTTATGGATAATAAGAGTGTTCTCGCCGAATTCCGATCCATTGTTCCACCCTATAAGGCCAAAACGACGACGACAACAACGACCACCGATTCTGGAACGAATCCGTAGATGTTTTGAATCGAAAACCTCCCGGAGGTTTGGAACCTCCGGGAGGCTTTAACAATCATGTTGAACAGGCGACACGGGCGGGAAGGTCTTTTTCCTATAGTTTTTCCCTTCCGCCCACACCTGTTCAATTGATGAAAATCTGCTTGTTTCATGTCGGAAAATAAGTTACAACCTTTTTCTTGACATGAAAGATATTCCTTTGTAAAATGACGATGAAGGCATTTTTCGCAATGAACACTGATAATCCAATATTAAACAGCCCCTATGATGAACCCCTTCTGCATTACGCAACCGATGCCGACGGTGCACTGAACTATAGCGACATCCGTCAGGGAAGACGAATCTTCACGACGGATATTCAGGTCATTCCGACCAAACAGGGTCCTCAATCGGAAATCTTTGAGGTCAACGATACACCAGGACAATACGACAGCCACCTGATTAATCTTTGCAGGAAAGAAGTCGGGATTTGGAGGAATCAAAAATATCCGAATACAACCAGGGTCACCAAAGAACTTCTGATCTTTTGGTTTGAAAATCCAGATAGACACGCGGTTAAAAAACTATTCTTTGCTCAACGGGAAGCTATCGAAACAGCCGTCTGGTTAAATGAAGTCGCAGACAAATCCAACGCCGGGCAAAACATCCTCAATATTCTTCATGAAGGTCAGCAAAACGAAATTGACGATTCTTCCAGCCACCTCCCAAGAATTGCTTTTAAAATGGCGACGGGAACCGGGAAAACGGTCGTTATTGCCTGCTTCATTCTTTATCACTATTTCAACAGACAAGAATATCGTAACGACACGCGCTTTGCCGATTACTTTTTAGTGCTTACGCCCGGAGTGACCATCAAAGACCGTCTGGGTGTTTTATTTGTTGACACCAACCATAAAAATCCGAATGAAATCGAGGATTACTATCGCATTCGCGGACTAACGCCAAAGTATTTGGAAGACCAGCTGAGAAACCTCAACGCGCGGTTGATCGTTACAAATTATCACACCTTTGAACCGAAAACACTCCAAGGTAACAAGCGCGGCGTCTATGACGGAAAAGTTGACCTGAATGGAAATAAGATTGATGCTGGGAATGTTGAAGACTTTTCAAATGTCATCAAACGAGAATTGGGAAAATTCAAATCCGGCACCCGTTTGCTCGTTATCAACGATGAGGCGCATCATTGCTACTTGCCAAAGTCAAAGGGAAAGACCTCTGACAACGAAGAATCCGATGAAAACGCCCGCGCCGCCGTCTGGTTTACCGGTATCAAAGAAATTTCACGGCGATTCAAAGTCCAGCAGGTGTACGACCTTTCTGCGACCCCGTATTATCTGCAAGGCTCTGGTTATCAGGCGTATGGATTATTTCCTTGGACAGTCATCGATTTCGGATTGATCGAGGCTATCGAATCTGGGCTTGTTAAGATTCCATTTCTCCCGGAAAGCGATAACACCCAAGAATTGAAAATGCCGGTTCTCCGAAATCTGTATGAACATGTAAAAGATAAATTGCCGAAGAAAGGACAACGAAAGAAAAAGTTAGAGGCTAAAGAAAAAGGCGCAAAGATCAAAGAACTTCCACCGAATTTACCGCCCTTAGTCAAAGCCGCTTTAGACCAGTTTTATAAACACTATGAGGATTATGACAAAGGACGCCGCGAACGACAGGAGGAAATGAAAAGCCTGTTCGCCGCTCCGCCTGTTTTCATCATCGTTTGCAACAACACGTCTGTTTCAAAAGAGGTTTATAAATATATCGCAGGTTATGAATATGAAGAAGATACCGGAACAGTCAGGACCATCCCCGGTGTCAAAGAAATGTTCTCCAACTATGACGTTTCAACCGGAAGACCATTGAAACGACCTCCGACGCTATTAATTGACAGCGACGCCCTCGAAAATAGCAACCAGATTAACGAAGATTTTAAAAAAATCTTCGCCTCGGAAATCACCGAATTTAAACGGGACTATGTCCGAATTCACGGTCAGGGAAGCACCGAAAAAATTACTGACGCCGAAATCCTGAGAGAAGTTGTGAACACCGTTGGCAAACAAGGCAAATTAGGCTCACATATCCGTTGCGTCGTATCCGTCTCGATGCTAACGGAAGGCTGGGACGCCAACACCGTAACCCATATCATGGGCATTCGCGCTTTCGGCTCTCAATTGCTATGCGAACAGGTCGCCGGTCGCGCTTTGCGCCGGGTGAACTATACTCTGAAAGGATATGACAAAGACGGCAATCCAATGGAAGATAAACGAAAAATCGCCGTTTATAAATTCCCACCCGAGTATGCGCACATCATCGGCGTTCCCTTCAAAATGTTCAAAGGCGGCAAATCTGAAATTCCTGCTCAACCCGTCAATCTGACGCGCATCTTCGCTGTGCCCGAACGACAGGAAACATACGAAATCACCTTCCCTAACGTCGTCGGCTACCGAATCGAAAACACCGATGGCAAAATCACCCATGACTTCTCCGGAATCGAAAATTTCCAGATATTGGGCAATATAACGCCAATCAGAACAAAACTGGCTAATGCCTTCTCTCCGGAAGAAATAGAAATCAAAATCCAAAGCGTCTTGGAGAAAAGAGACGCCGAAATCATCTTTTGGCTGACGAAAGAACTCATCAATATCCATTTCAGCGATGACGACGGCAATAAAGAATTCCAGAAATTCGGCAAACTAAGAAAAATCGTTGAGGAATGGTTCAACGAAAAGGTTGATCTTCTTAACATCGACGATAAACGGTATAAGCGATTGCTGTTCTTTGAAGAACCGAAAACAGTTGTTGACCATATCGCCAGAGGTATCAATACAGATAAAAATACGTCTGAGTTTATCCGCCCGGTCTTCAATTACTACAACAAATTCAACAGCACCAAATATGTCTTTGGAAACACCGCCAAAGATGTGTACTGGACGGAAAAAAGCCACGTGAATGCCGTTGTCATGGATAGCGGCTGGGAAGGTATAGCCGCCAAGTCACTCGAGGAATTGGACGAAGTTGTTTCCTATGTGAAAAATCAGTTTCTCGGGTTGGCGATTCCTTATGTCAAGGATGGTAAGGATCACTTATACTACCCTGATTTTGTCGCTCGGGTTACTGGAAAAGGCGGCACACTTAAAAACCTGCTCATCGAGATATCCGGCATGAGTCAAGATAAAGCCGAAAAGAAATGGTACCTTATCAATCGCTGGCTTCCGGCTGTCAATGCCGTCAAAGATAAATATCAGTATCCTGAATGGCAATTTATCGAGATTGCTAACGATATTCGGAATATCAAGAACGAACTCATCGAGAAAATCAATTCGCTGTAAACGATGACTGAAGAACAACTCAGGGAAAAATTACTTGAAATTCGCTCGCTTCCGGGCGAAACAGAGACTTTCGAGTTTAAAGAGGCAAAAAGCGGCTATGATTTTCATAAAATTGGCAAATATTTCTCTGCGCTGAGCAATGAGGGGAATATTAAATCTAAAAATGAAGCCTGGCTGATCTTCGGAGTGAGGAACAAGGATAGGGAAATAGTCGGTTCTAATTATCGGGCTGGTAATCGGCCCTATTTAGATAGTCTGAAAAACGAGATTGGAGAAAAAACTACCGGTCGGATTACTTTTGTCGAAATATTTGAACTAACCATGCCGGAAGGCAGAGTGGTCATGTTCCAGATTCCTCCTGCGCCACAAGGAATCCCGGTCGCATGGGAAGGACATTACTACGGTAGAGACGGCGAATCGTTACGCCCGCTAAACATCGAAGAACTGGAACGTATCCGTAATCAGGCCAAGCGCTATGACTGGAGTTGTGAAATTTGCCCGGATGCAACGATTGACGATTTGGATTCCAACGCAATCCAAATCGCGCGGGAAAATTTCAAAAAGAAAAATCCCAGACTACTCACCGAAGTAGATACATGGAATGATCTGACATTTCTGAATAGAGCATATGTTACAATCAATTCCCGAATTACCCACGCGGCAATCCTTCTGCTCGGTAAGCCGGAATCTGCCCACCATATTGCGCCGGCAGTCTCCCAAATTACGTGGTCGTTACGCGATAAAGATGCGGTGGAAAAAGACTATGAACACTTCTACTGTCCGTTACTGGTTGCGGTCGATCAGGTGTTTGCTAAAATCCGTAATCTGAAGTATCGCTACCTTAAATTTGGAACACTATTTCCCGAAGAGGTCGATCAATATGAACCGCTTAATATTAAAGAAGCGTTAAGTAACTGCATTGCGCATCAGGATTATACTTTAGCCGGAAGAATTACCATCACCGAGCGGGAAGACGGCTATTTGACGTTTGTCAATCTGGGTTCTTTCCTGCCGGGATCGATCAATAATGTTCTTCACAGTGATAATCCGCCGTCATATTACCGCAACCACTTTTTGGCGCATGCTATGTGGAATCTGAATATGATCGATACCGTTGGCGGCGGAATCAAACGAATGTTTCGCCTGCAAAGCCAGCGCTTTTTTCCTCTCCCGGACTATGATTTTTCCAACAATGCCGTCAAAGCGGTCTTAATCGGTAAATTGCTGGACATTGAGTATGCCAGAGTCCTCGCTCAAAATCCTGACCTTAGCTTGGAAGAAATCGTTCTGCTGGATATGGTGCAAAAGAAAAAAGAAATTTCTGATGATGATTTAAAACATCTCAGAAAAAGAGGAGTTATTGAAGGGCGAAAAGGAAAATTGCACATTTCTGCCGAACTCGCTGCAATAACTGGACAGGCAGTCGATTATATGAGATTTAAGGGCGTCGATAATAAATTCATTCGCCAATCAATTATAGAACATCTCGAAAAATTCGGGAGAACAAAAAGATCAATATTTGAAAAAATGCTCCTTAATAAACTTTCTGATAATCTTTCTGAAGATCAGAAAAAAGATAAGATTAGGAATATCCTGCAGGATTTGAAAAGGAAAGGCAAGATCATCAACGAAGGTAAATTCTGGACAATTAATCCTGGAAATGATTTTAAAGCATGAATCACTTAGACATTTTCAAAGATATCTTTAGACATTTTTTAGATATCTGTCAGAGAGAATTCGGATGAATTACTTAGATATCTTTAGACATTATTTTAGACATTTTATAGGCTGAAAAACTATGACAAACTCCATCGACTCCATCAAACACAAT
>JBAZPA010000060.1:0-7427 GCA_041648435.1 archaeon | reverse complement strand
TTCCGGATTCGAGAAAAAGCATTCCGAAGCCGAGCTTAAGAAAAGGATTGAGGCCGCCGAAAAATCGGGGCTCATTCAAAAAGGGATTCTGGTTTCCTTTGACGGAAACAAAAGGAAAGTAGTCCTTGAGCTTTAGAAGCTTTCGCTTCATTCCTTTATGTTTGCAAGCTCGCGCTCGTCGACAATGAAAACGTCGCTTACCGCAGTAACCGCCGAGAAGGGGATGTTCAGCACCCTTTCCTTGGTCCCGATTTTCGAAAGGACCTTGCTGTCCCTGTCCGCTTCAACCAGAAGGCTTTCTATTTCGCCCGTGGTCTCGTTGACGAGGATGTCCGTGAGCTTTCCCACTTCGTCTCCGCGGTTCGTTATGACGCGCTTTGTCGCGAGTTGTCTTGCAATGGTATATTTATACATCTTTTCACCCCGAGAATAAAACACATTTTTAGGTAAAAATTCCTAATAATAGAATTGCTACCTTGTTTATAAATCTTTTGTAATAGTTTTCCGATTCGAGGCAAATCAGGGAAAAAAACAGTTATGTAGATGGCATTTCCCGCCGTGCTTTCACATTGCCTCGAGCTTCCCGGTGGCCTCTGAAAGGTTCTTTTTGCTCAATCCCAGATTAAAAACCCTGCTAAAAAGAAGTAAAGGATTGCGAGCAATGAAACAAAGACCGAGAAGAGCGCGAAAACGCTTTTCCAATAAACGCTTTTTGGCGACCTCTTGACCCAAATGAAAACCAGTGCCAAAAGGATTATGAGCGTGGGAACAATAAACTCGAGGAACAATAGGCTGTTTGCTTTTGATGAGGCGGTTATTATTTGGCCTGTTGCGTCAGGCGCGGAAATTGGGGAGAGGAGCTCAACAAGACTCAAAACTATTCCAAAAAACAGGTAAAATGCGGTTGCAGTGCCGAGAAAAATGAATGAAAAGGTTGCCGGAATTTTTTCAAGCAACCCTTCCTCAGGCAAGCACTTCTTTTTCATACTAGTTTACATCGCTTCCAGCCTTTTTATTCTCTCCTCGATTGGCGGGTGAGTTGAGAAAAGGTTCACGAACAATCCCTTCGAGTTTTTGAGCGGGTTCGCTATGTACAGATGCGCCGTCGCGGCGTTCGCGGCCTCCAAAGGCTCCTTGTCCTTCTGTATTTTGCGCAAGGCGCTTGCCAATCCCTTTGGATAGCGCGTCAAAAGCGCGCTTGAAGCGTCGGCCAAGTACTCGCGCTGCCTTGAAATCGCGAGCTTGATTAGTTGTGCTATAAGCGGGGCGAGGATTGCAAGAATTATGCCCGCCACAATAATGATTATGCCTATGCTCCCCCCCTTGTTTTCGTTGTTTCCCCTTCCGCCCCAGAGGAAGGTTCTAAGGATAAGGTCAGCCATTAGCGCAATCACTGAAACGAATATCACTGCAATCGTCATCAGCCTCGTGTCGTAATTCTTTATGTGGCTCATTTCGTGGCCTATCACCCCTTCCAGTTCAACCCGGTTCATTGTTTCAACCAGACCGGAGGTTACTGCAATCGCGGAATGCTTCGGGTCCCTTCCCGTAGCGAACGCGTTTAGCGCAGTGTCTTCTATTACATAAACGCGCGGCTTCGGGATTCCCGCGGCAATCGCTAGCCCCTCCACGGTGTTGTGCAGGAACTGGTACTTTTTCGGGTCGGCTTCCTTTGCCTGTGAAATTCCGAGCACAATGGAATCCGAAAAATAGTATCCGAAAAGCGAGAATGCAATTGCAATTATGAATGCGATTCCGGTTCCGAGGAACGCGCTTCCTGTCAATGCCCCGAAAACCCACCCCAAAACCAGTATCACGAATATGAATGCGGCTATCATCAAGTAGCTTTTCCACTTGTTTGACGAAATCTGGTTGTAAATTTCCGCCATTGTTTCGCCCGGTTTTTTTTGTTTAGGTTTCCGCCGGAATGCAAAAAAAAGAAATCAAGGAAAAGAAGTCAGAATTTGACTTTCACGGGCTTCCCTTCCCCTTCCTCTATCTCAAAGAACTCGCTTTCCTTGAAGCCGAAAAGCCTTGCGAATGCGCTTGAGGGAAACTGCTGGATGACGTTATTGTAGTCCATCACCGAGTCGTTATAGAACTGCCTCGCATATGCGACTTTTGATTCAATGCCAGACAATTCCTCCTGCAGCATGAGGAAATTCTGGCTTGCCTTCAAGTCAGGGTAATTTTCCGCGACAGCGAAAAGGGTTTTCAGCGCGCCGGAAAGCATGTTTTCGGCCTTCGCTTTCTCCCTTATCCCGCTTGCGGACATCACAGCCGTCCTCGCCTTGGTTATTTCCTCAAATGTAGTTCGCTCGTATTTCATGTAGTTCTTGACGGTTTCAACAAGGTTCGGAATCAAGTCCGCCCTTTTCTTGAGCTGAACGTCAATCTGGCTCCAAGCGTTCTTCACCTGGTTCCTCCTGGAAATCAGGCCGTTGAAAATCGCGATTATTGCCAGAACGGCAATTATCACTATTGCGATTCCAATCCAGAAAACCAAATCGTATGCCATTCCACATCACTCTCCCATTACTGGGGCAAACAATATTTAAGCGTTCTTCCCATGTTTTTCGTTATGCGCATAAGGGGAAGGAAGGCGGAAAAGGCAGTAATATATAGCGGCTGGAACTTCGGGAAAGTCGAAGGCATTTTTCCTAAGGGCGCGGCAAAAAAGTTCCCAGTCCTGAAACCATCGCGAGCCATGTTTAACACCCCTGAAATGGAGTTTGCGAAAACAAGGGCGCTCGCCTTCAGGAAAAAGGTTTCCCTGAAACAGTTGCGGCTCCTTTTCTACGCGCGGAGCAAGGGGATTTTCGTTGAAAAACCAATCAGGTACAATCCCCTGACCAGCAGGGCGACTTTCCTCAGGCAGGGAATAACGCTTTATGGGCTTTCACAACTCAGAAAGCACAGTCTTCATCCGAAGGTGCTGTCCAGAATAATTTCGGAGACCGCCAAAATCTTCGGTGCTCTCCACAATATAGGGATAGTACACAACGACGCCCGCGTCCCCAACATTGTTTTCTCCAAGGGCAGAATACAATTGATTGACTTCGATTTGGCCGAACTCCGCAAAAAAATAAATTGGGAAAACCCGCGCGAGGTTTTCGATGTCTTTAGGAAGGACTTTATACTGCTTAAAAACACACTGGGATATGTCGGCGCCAGCGAAAACCAAATGCAGAATTTCTTCGAGTTGCTTGTAGAAAATTATCCAAAAATGCCCGAAAAAGCGAGGAAAGAATTGGTTGAAAGATGTAGAAAATTATCCAAAAATGCCTGAAAAAGCAAGGAAGGAATTAGTTGAAAGATGCAAAGAAAGATTTTCACTGTGAGCTGAGTCAATAAGGCTCGCGAAGCGAAAAGCTTTTTTTGTCCCTTTCCCATTTCCCTGCATGGCTGTTTCCATAATCCTTCCCGCAATCCTTGCCGCGATAATCTGCCTCATAGCCCTCGGCCTTTTCATCCGCCTCAAGATGCCCCCTTTGCGCGAAACCGAAAAGGAGCGCAAGAGGCTTGAATCCGAGATTTCTGAGGCGGAAAGGATGTTCCTTTTGAGGAAAATCACGGAAAGCGAATTCCGCGAAATCAGCGAGCGCAACAACGCGAAACTCATTGAATTGCGCGCGCGCACAGTTGGAAGCGGAAACATCGAGCGTGAAACCCAGAAACTCGGGATTTCGAGGGGAAAAGGCCACGAATTGAGGAACGCGCTTGAAAGGAAAAAGGAATTGGAGCGCGGCCTCGCAATGGCGGAGCGCGATTACCTGAAAAGGAAGATAGATGGGAAGACCCTTGAATCAATAAGCTCGGAGAAAAGAAAAGAATTGGTTTCCGTGAACGCGAAGGCGGTTGAAATCTACAAGGAGCGCGCAAGGGAGCTCGTAAAGGCGCAGGTTTCCCGCCTTAACGCCGCCTTGGGAGACCGGCTGGAAAAAAGGCGGCTTGCGCAGGAAATACAAAGCCAGATTGAATTCGAAGCAGGCCATAAAGCGGATTTAGCCAAAGAAAGAGTGCGGAAAGAAATCGCGTCCAAGGAAACTGCGCCGAAAGAATCCATCCAGAAGGCAAGTGCGCCGAAAGAGCAAAAACCAAAGAAAGCCAAGAAATGATTACTTGGAATTGCAGGCGTCAAGCTTTCCCGCGAGCTCGGTTGCCTGCCCCTCAAGCAAACCCCTTTCACTGGTGCATTCCGACAACTGCTTTGCCGCCTGTCTTTCAAGCAGCGGCTCGACAAGGTAATGCTCGAATGCCGCGCCAAAGAACAATCCCGCAACGAGAATTATTGCGATGATTGCGCGGCCTTTCGTCCAAAAACCTTTCTGTTTCCGCGCTTCCGCCATTTTTACCGGATGGATTTCGTTTGCCGAAAATAAAAAGCTTTGGCTTTGCTTTCCGCCTTGCCTCAGGGCTTTTCAAAGTCAATCATCCTTTCCTTTTTGCCGTCCCAAAGCAATGCCACGTTGCTTGCTTTGTCTTCCGCCCCGTATTTGTATCCCGATTTTTCCGCGACCGCGTGCGCGAATTCGCGTATTTCCTCCATTGAGGGCATTGCTTCCACCCCGAGCCTTTTGCGCGCGTAGCCTATTGCCATGAACCCCTTCACTTCCACGAAATTCGGCTTCGCCATTTTAATGAGTTCCGCGTACTTTTCCGGCTCAATCATGTTCAGCCCCTTTGTCATTGTAAGCCTTGCGACCGAGCGCGGAAACTTTTTCATGAGCTTCAATGACTTCAGGAAGTCTTTCCAGCCGTATTCGCTTTTTTTTGCCGGAAGGCAGGTTTTCCCGTAAATTTCCTTTGTCGGGGCGGCAATGGTAATGTAAAGCTGGGTCGGCACGGTTTTCTTCGACTCAAGCATTCTTTCAAGCATTTCCGGAATCACTCCCGTCGTAACGACAAAACTGCTTATTTTTCTCTTCCGCAGCCCCGCAAGCAATTCCGGCAAATGAGGGTAAAGGCAGGCATCGCCCACCAATGAAATCGCGAAGTGCACCGGCTCCCGCGATTCCAAATACAATTTTTTGGAAGCCCTCTCGTTTCCCTTGAATCCCACAAGCAGTTTGTTGTGCTCCCTGATGCTTTCCTCAATCACCAAATCCACAGGATCCGGTTCTTCGACTTCCTTCGGCTGCAGATAACGGAAGTCGCGCCAGCAGAACTTGCACCTGTGCGGGCAGTTGAACAAAGCAGGGGTCATTTGCACGCAGCGCCAGGACTTGATGCCGTAAAACGCCCCCTTGTAGCACGCCTTTTTTCCGCGCAAACTGCTCTTGCACCACTCGCACACCTTCACCGCGGAATTCTTTCCCACGAAACGGTAGCCCTGCGAGTAAAGGCGCCTGTGAGTCTCGTCAAGTTCGGGCTTCGCTTTTCCCTTTGCGCGGTTCTTCGCTTTGCTTACGCTTTCCGCGGCTTCGATTTTGGCCATTAATTATTATCGGCGTGAAACCAATAAAAACGGCTCGCAGCAAAGGCAAACGCCTGCTCGTTGATTGACTTGAAATGAAGCGGTTTTTATTCCGCCTTCCGGAGTTTTTTTCATGCGGCCATACATCGCATTAATTATTGCGGGGGCGATAACGCTCGCAGTCATTTTTTCGGGCTGCATCCAGGTTGAGGACACCGAGTCAAGGGCCTTGTGCCTGAAGCTTTCCGTTTATCCGGAAACCGGAATCCCGAATTGCCTTACCACGGAAGACTGCTTCCAGAAAGCCGGAAAATCCATTTTTTCGTTTCCTCAGGAAAACTTTTCCTACGCGCTCCGCCAGAAGATTTCCTCGATGCAGAACCACGTTGCATTGTCCTGGCTTTTCCTGAACCGCTCCAAGGCAAATCTGAACAAAATGAATTTAATGTGCTCGAACCGCTCGTACGCGGGCCTCACAACCGAAGTCAATGACTTCAAGTACAATTCCATTAACGCTTCGAACGAATCCGATTCCGCCGCCCTGGACTCGTTTTCCTCGCTCCTGATTGCGGCATCCGACTTGGAATCCCAAAAGCTTGGCCTGGCAAAGGAAGAGGGAGCATACAACGACCTTTCGGAATTGCGCAACGCGGTTTCGGATTTAAAGTCGAAGAATCCGCGGGGAAACTCTTTTGTTTCAAAGTACTTTCAGGTTTCCGCAGGCCTCGAGGAATTCGAGAAGCGCATTGGCCTGGCGCAGAATGCGCAGCACGTAACCCTTCTTGGGGCGCTTGACTATTACGACAACCCCATTCTCGAAAAGTATTCCAAGGACGGCTTTTACCTAAAGCTTTTGGGGAGCACCGCTTCAATCATCGTCTCTTATTTTTCCTCGTTTGAGAAGCTCAGGCAGGCTTCCCTGCTTCTGGATTCGAGTCCCGCAAACGATTTTTTTCCATTGATTTCAGGCTTGGTTTCGCCGGGCGATTCGGTTTCCTCCGCGTTTTCCTCGATGTTTTCCGGAATATCGCAAAGGCAAGCCGCCCTGATTTCAAAAAGGGATTCCCTGAAAAGCGAGGCAATTTCCCTGATTTCTTCCGCCGAAGAAAAAGTGAACCAGCTTTCTGGAAAAAGCGTTTCTTCACGCGACGAAAACGTTTTTGCCTCGCTTTACTCCCTGCTTGGCGCGCCGTCAATTATTTCCGCGAAAGTGCGGGAGCTTGACCCTTACGCGTTTTCCGAGCAGGCAAAATCAAAAATAATTTCCCTGAGGCGGAGGCTCGCAACCGCGATTGACGGGGAATTCTTTTCCACAATGCCCCTGGGGCAGCAGGTTTCTGAATTCAAGGAAATCCGCATCGAGGCAATTTCCCTGAAAAGCGAGGCGGATTATTACTCGGAAGAAATCGTTTCGGGACTGGAAAGCCTGTGCGAGTCAAGGGCAAAGGCGGCATTGGAGGAAATTTCTTCAATGAAGGGCCGGCCCGAAAGCCTGCTTTTGGCCGATTTGAAGGCAAGGACCGGCTTCAGGGTAAGGGAAATGCGTTCAAAGGAAGGAACCGCCGAATACTTCGGCGCGTGCGCGTCCTTTGCCTCGGAATGGAAGCAATTGCGGGGCGCAGTGCAAAGCGCAGGCGATTACCGCGCTTCAAGGGTTTCCGAGTTAAGGGGCTGCCTTTCGTTTTCCCAGGCAAATTCAGGTTTCACGGAAAAGGAAATGGAATCCCTTTCCGATTCCGAGCTCGAAGGCGCGTTGCGCATGTGCCTTGAAAAGAGAAGCGAAATCGAAAGCCAGTTCATGGCTTCGTCGCAGGCAAAGGAAATCTTTTCCGCGTTGGAGGATTCGAGGCAATTGCTTTCCGAACTCAAAAGCTTTCCCGGCAAAAGCGTTTCGCAGGGCGACATTGCGGCCTACGAAATAGAATTGGAGGAAATTTCCGGAAACTTTTCTTCGGAAAAGGCACTTCTCTCTTCAGCAATGATTTTGCCCGAAATCCAACGCCAACTGTTT
>JBAZPA010000059.1:0-7557 GCA_041648435.1 archaeon | reverse complement strand
TCTCTGCGATTTTGCTCACGACTTCCCCGTTTAAATTATAGATGACGATGCGAACGAAGGTTTCTTTCGGAATCTCGTACCGAATCGTCGTCGATTGATTGAATGGATTCGGGAAAGCCGGATGCAATGCGAAGCGTTCGGGTGTCGGTGGCTTTGTCGAGAAGCGGTAACGCGCCTGCTTCGCAATGATTCGATTAGTATCTTGCGCCTGAACAGACAAGGTCGATGTATAGGCGATTTCCGCTTCTGATGCGGTTTTCGATGCGAATTGCAGACTACCCACAGTAATCGTCGCCGGACTCTTCGCACCGGTTTTACCAAAACAAAACGCGATCACTCCGATCTGACCTTTTTCCGGAAGGCACTTGTCCAGAATCAACCAATCGGCTATGTTTTCTCGTGGCAGCCTGTTGACAAATCCCTGATACTCTATCTCCTCCGGATTATAATCGATCACATATTCCATGCCGACCAGATCGGTGTTCGCCTGCAAATCCAGGTCGAGCGTGAGTTCTTTCCGATTTGAATTCCAGACACTGCCTTTGTTAAAAGAAGTGGAAATATTAATCGGCGATTCCTGATTCGTAGTTGTTTTCGCAAGAAATTGTACGTAATCGTGATTCTCGAAATACCAGTTCCACATCGTCCCTAGCGACGCCAAATCGTAGATATTGAACTTCCCGTCGCGTGTCAATCGGTAATGCGGCAATGTCCCTGCGACCGGTCCCAATTCATAGGAATAATCCGGCGGAGAACTTAACCATGCGTTCCGCAAAATCTCAAAATCGGATAGGGTAACCTGCTTATCGAGATTATAGTCGCCAAGCAGTGTCGTTCGAAAAGTGATCTGCCAATCGTCGGCAGGCGAACCGTCCGGATCGCCGTTTTGATTACCGTCGAGAGTAACGCCGTATTCATCGCGAATGCCGCTTCTCAGCGTCACTGAAATCGTATCCAACGAGACGAAATCCAGCGTCGGATCAATTACCAGACTGCGTTTAGTATTAAAGTGATGAGTAAAATCTAACCCGCCTGAAATCCGGCTAACCAGTTCAATTTGACTGCTGACCGAAGAAGTATCTATGTCACGGTCGAAAGTTACCGTAATATCCCGAATCCAGGCAAACAGCGACGGCGAATTCGGCTCCGGCGAACTCTCCTGCACTTTCGGGCCGGTCTGATTATCGAGGTGAACTTTAACCGTATCGCCAATGCCGGAATCGATGTCCTGACAAGTGATTTTCAGCCAGACTTCGGCAATGTCTTGTCGCGGCAGATCGGTTTCGGAATACCATATGATGTTGCCGGAATAACTACTTTGTCCGAATTTGCCAGCGATATTTGTTGAGGCGTTTTGCCAGTTGGTCTGATCTTGAGAATAGAAAACCTCCAGCCGGATGGAATCATTTTCGGCATCGGTAATCACGATAGGCAGAGTCACATCGCCGCTGACTTCCTGATAGTCCAGATTCAGCGAAATACTCGGCGGCTGGTTGTTGTCCAAATGGAAATCGGCTGTCTCATAACTTAAACCAGAATGCGCATCAGCGGGCGTCAACCGAAAGCGAACAGTGGTTTTATCAATACCCGGTGCATCTTGTGCGCTGTTCCAGATTACGCTACCCGAATACTCAGATTGAGTCAATCTGGCGATTTTGCCGCTGACCGTTGCCGGCGACCAGTTCGCTCCGGAATTGAGCGAATATTCCGGCGTCAGGGTAACCGCGTCGCCTTCGTCATCGCTTATTTGAAAACTAATGGAAATGTCGCCGCTCAGTTCGCCGGTGAATGGATTGGTGATCGCAACCGCCGGTGCGCCGATATTGTCCAGCAGAATGGCGACCGTGTCTGCCGTTCCAGCATCGTCATCAGCCGGAGAAATGCGGAATAGCACAAAGGCTATTGTGGTCGGCAAATCGGTCAAACTCTGCCAGAAAATCTGGCGGTCGGCATAGATGGAAATGCCAGCGGTTTGACCCGTGACGGTCGCCGGTTTCCAGATTTGAGTCACGGGATCGAGATAATCACAGGTGATCGCCAGCGTATCATTTTCGGTATCGACTAAAGAGAAAGTGATCGGAATGGCGTCTTTCTTTTCGCCGCTTATCTCTGCAATAATAACCGATGGCGGGAGATTGTTGTCAAGATGGAAGTTTGTCGTTGAATCTGCTGAGCCGGAGTCGTTATCACGCGGCACTAATTTTAATCTTGTCATCAAGTCGTTCGTCGGCAAATCCATCGCCGATTTCCAGACGATTGAACCGGAATATTTCATACTTGTAATTCCACTCGTATCACCGGTTACCATCGCTTTCTTCCAGCCTGAATTCCAGTAGTAAACCGAAAAACTCAGCGTGTTGTTCTCGGCGTCGGTTAAAACATAATTCAGTGTCACATCACCGGAATGTTCAACGTCAGCCAGGTCAGTTAGGGTAACAGTCGGCAGTTGGTTGTTGTCGAGATGAAACGCCGCCGTTGTGTCGCCGATGCCATCCGCCCAATAATCGTTAGGAACGACTTTGACATAAACCGTCGGAAAATCCTGTCCGACGAGGTCAGCCGAACTCTTCCAGTGAATCGTTCCGGAATATTTCGTCGGATTGTAGCCGGTCGAGTCCTCCGCAATCGTTGCCTTTGACCAGAATGTTCCATTTGTCGAGTAAAATATTCTCAGTTTCAACGTGTCGTTCGTCGCGTCGGTGATGACGTAATTCACCGCAACGTCACCGCTGAATTTGCTTTGGCTTGCCATGCTCAGAACAATCTTTTGCAAATGGTAATTATCAAGATGAAAACTATTCGTCGAATCGACGGCTCCTACATCGCCGTCACGCGGAACGAGTTTCAGTTTCGTCGTCAGGTCGCTTGATGACAAATCTGTTGCCGATTTCCAGACAATTGATCCGGAATATTTCGTATTCGTAATTCCACTCGTATCACCGGTCACCGTCGCTTTCTTCCAGCCTGAATTCCAGTAGTAAACCGAAAAACTCAGCGTGTTGTTCTCGGTGTCGGTTAAAACATAATTCAGCGTCACGTCGCCGGAATATTCCGTTCCGGTTAAATTGGCAAGGTTTGCGGCCGGCGGTTGATTGTTGTCAACATGAAACGCCGCCGTCGTGTCGCCAATTCCATCTGCCCAAAAATCGTTCGGAACGACTTTGACGTAAACCGTCGGAAAATCCTGTCCGGCAAGATCGGTCGAACTCTTCCAGTGAATCGTTCCGGAATATTTCGTTGGATTGTAACCGGTTGAATCTTCCGCAATCGTTGCCTTTGTCCATGTCGCACCATTCGTTGAATAGAATGTTCTGAGTTTCAACGTGTCGTTCATTGCGTCGGTAATGACGTAATTCACCGCAACGTCACCGCTGAATTCGCTTTGGCTTGCCATGCTCAGAACAATCTTTTGGGAATGAAAATTGTCGAGGTGCAAGGTCAACGTATCCGCAACGCCGGGCGTGTAAGAATAAGAATAGCACGTCAACTGGAAATTTACGACTGGCAGATCAACGCTGTTCAGATCAGAAGTTGAGTTCCAGATGAGCGAACCGCTGAAATTCTCCGGCGTAATCTGCGACGTATCACCGGTGACATGAGCGAGATGCCACGAATCTGTCGGTGAACGACGATACTCGCCTTTTAAGCCGATTGGAAAAGGATAATTAGCTATCTGATATTGAATCGGAATATCACCGGATTGTTCGCCGGTTTCCATGCTTGCCACTAAATTAATCTTGTAAACTGTCGCACTGACCTCATTTGAGAAACCACTTTCGTTACCAGCGGTATCTACGGCAGTAATGCGATAAAAATAAATCTGACCGAGAGTGACCCCCTGTTTATCGAAATATACTGTATCAAGTCGGTCATCAACCAAACTATCCAGTATTATCGTCGCTGGAGAATTTTGTCCTCGGTAGATTTTGTACTTCTTGTAATCATTCTCTGTATTGGCGCCCCATTTGAGATGAATATCTGGAGATTCAGGTATCGCTATCAGGTCTTGCGGAATGGCAGGCGCAACATAATCACCTGGAATCGCACTGACTTCGTTACTATAACCGCTTTCGTTTCCCGCACTATCGACAGCAGTAATCCGATAGTAGCATGTCGTCCCATTCGTCAGTCCGGTAATGATTTTAACGGTATCCAAAACTCCACCGGTTGTGGAGTCAATCTTGGTCGTCGGATTCACACTCGTTCCGCCATAGATGCAGTAGCGGAGGAAGTCGGATTCGGTGTTCTTCTGCCAGAGGAGAGTGACCTGCTGGTTGCCGGACAGTGCGGTGAGGTTTTGGGGAGGAGCGGGGGAAGTATAATCAATTGTATATGTTTGTTCTGGTGCAAATGCGGATCCTGCAAATGCGTTATCAATAGCCTGCACGCTCCAGTAATATTTTCCCTCCGGAAGATCTTTAAGAGTATTGGAATTGCAGTGGTCTACATTTCCGAGTTGAACCACTTTCCGATAACCTGACGAAATATCCGCCATGGGCGATTTTACCTGACAACCGCCCGGAGTCATGCTGACGTAGAGATTATAAGTCAGTCCGTTTTGAGGTGTTTCGGTGTCAGAGGATTTATCCCAACTGAAAGTAACATTAGAATCTGCCACAGAAGCGGTCAATCCGGATGGCGCGGATGGGACGGAATTCGACGTCAGATTGTCATTGCGGTAAATCTTGGAAATACAACCATCACTTGAAGATCCTGTGAGCAAGATATCGAGATCGCCGTCATTGTCATAATCACCCCAGGCAACGGAACTTAAATCAACTCCCGTTAAACCGATTCCCGTCTGCTCGGTGAACGAATTGTCACCATTATTGATGTAAATCTTGGAAACATATGGGCCGGTATCACTACTTGAAGATCCTGTGAGCAAGATATCGAGATCGCCATCATTGTCATAATCGCCCCATGCTGCAGAACTAAAACCTACTCTTATTAAACTGATCCCCGTCTGCTCGGTGAATGAATTGTCGCCATTATTGCGATATATCTTGGAAGTATTGGTGCCGTAACTCTGTATACCCGTGAGTAAAATATCGAGATCGCCGTCGTTATCATAATCTCCCCATGCTACGGAACTCTGGCAAACTCCTGTTACACCAATTTCCGTCTGCTCGGTGAATGAATTACTACCATTATTGCGGTAAATCTTGGAAATGTTATTTGAATTACTATCTCGACCCGTTAGCAAGATGTCGAGATCGCCGTCGTTGTCATAATCGCCCCAAGCAACGGAACTGACATAAACGCCCTTCAAACTGATACCCGTCTGCTCGGTAAACGAATTATTACCATTATTGCGGCAAATCTTGGAAATGTTATTTGAATTACTATCCCGACCCGTGAGCAAGATGTCGAGATCGCCGTCGTTGTCATAATCACCCCATGCTACTGAACTATAATCAACTCCCGTCAGACTGATTCCCGTCTGCTCGGTAAACGAATTATTACCATTATTGCGGTAAATCTTGGAAACGAAGGAACCACTACTTGTATAACCTGTGAGCAATATATCGAGATCGCCGTCGTTGTCATAATCACCCCAGGCAACGGAACTATGAACAACTCCCGTTAAACTGATTCCCGTCTGCTCGGTAAACGAATTATTACCATTATTGCGGTAAATCTTGGAAACATAAGTACTGCCTGTATAGCCCGTGAGCAAGATATCAAGGTCGCCGTCGTTGTCATAATCGCCCCAGACTACTGAACTATAATCAACTCCCGTCAGACTGATTCCCGTCTGCTCGGTGAAAATGCTGGGCGTTGTACTGACCTCATTTGAGTAATTGCTCTCGTTTCCAGCAGAATCAACCGCGGTAATCCGATAATAATAAGTCGTGCCATTCGTCAGTCCGGTGATGACTTTGACCGTATCCAGAATTCCGCCGGTTGTAGAGTCAATCTTCGTCGTCGGATTCGCGCTTGTTCCGCCATAGATGCGGTAGCGGAGAAAGTCATCGTCGGTGTTCTTCTGCCATTTAAGAGTGACTTGCTGGTTGCCGGAAAGTGCGGTGAGGTTTTGGGGAGCGGCAGGAACCTTAGTTTCGGGAGGTAAAAATGGTGACCAAGAAGGTTGAGTATCAACCGCGGAATTATTGGTCAGATTTGTTGGATTCGTTCCATCTGAATTCATCACAAAGACTTCATCATTCGAACCACTAGTGCAAGCAAAAGTAATTTTCGTACCGGCCGGTGACCAATCCGGGTCACTCCCTGAGGCATTGAGTTGACTGACATTTGACCCATCGGCATTCATAATCCAAATAGCGCCACTTGGGTCGTTTCCAGTGAATGCAATTTTGGTTCCGTCTGGTGACCATGAAGCCTGTCGATCCGCCCCTGATTGGTTAGTAAATCTTATCTGATTTGAACCATCTGAATTCATCGTATAAATTTCTTCATTTCCATCACGGTTAGAAGTAAACGCTATCTTTGATCCACTGGGTGACCAATCTGGATCGTTATCTATTGCACCATTGTTGGTTAATCTCGTTACGTTTGTGCCATCCACATCCATTATGTAGATTTCACTATTACCATCTCGGTCTGATCGAAAAGCGATCTTTGCCCCATCTGGCGACCAAGTAGCATCTCCATCTATCGCGAGATTATTAGTCAGATTAAAAGGATTACTTCCATCTGCATTCGTTACATATATTTCATAGTTACCATCACGATTCGTTACGAAGATTACCTTGCTACCGTCGTAAGACCATGCAGGTTTGCCGTCAATTGCCACGTCGTCTGTCAATCGGTATAGTTCTGTTCCATCTGAATTCATTACATATATTTCAGAGTTACCATCGCGTGATGATGTGAATGCAATTTTTGATATGTTATATTGAGTATTTATTGTTGGCTTACCTATTACTTCATTCGAGAAACCGCTCTCATTTCCGACCAAATCTACCGCAGTAATCCGGTAATAGTAAGTCGTCCCATTCGTTAGTCCCGTGATGACTTTGACCGTATCCAGAATTCCGCCGGTCGTGGAATCAATCTTTGTCGTCGGATTGGCGCTCGTTCCGCCGTATACGCGATAACGTAGAAAATCAGCCTCGGTGTTCTTCTGCCAGCGAAGTATAACCTGCTGATTGCCGGTTTCGGCGGTGAGGTTTTTGGGTATCGCAGGCGGAGTTATATCGGGCGGATTGCCGATTGTAAAACTTTGTTCAGTTGCCCACGATGAACCTGCAAACGCATTATCAATCGCTTGAACGCTCCAGTAGTATTTTCCCTCCGGAAGACCTTTAAGAGTATAGGAATTGCAATGATTCATATTTCCGAGTTGAACGACTTTTCGATAACCTGACGAAATATCCGCCATCGGCGATTTCACCTGACAACCGCCCGGAGTGGTGCTGACATAAAGATTATAGGTCAATCCATTCTGAGGTGTTTCGGTGTCAGTGGATTTATTCCAACTGAAAGTAACATCAGAATCTGCCACAGAAGCGGTCAATCCCGATGGCGCAGTTGGGATAGAGTTCGGCGTTGGATTGTTATTGCGGTAAATCTTTGAAATGAAATTAAAATTAT
>JBAZPA010000058.1:0-7595 GCA_041648435.1 archaeon | reverse complement strand
GCCAGGTCGTGAACGCAAAACAATTGGAGGCAAAACCAAAATGGCTCACAATAGAAACATAAAACGGCTTTACCGCTCCGACAAGGAAAAAATCATTGGGGGAGTATGCGGCGGAATCGCCGAATACTTTGAGGCTGACCCCCTGCTTGTCAGGGTGCTTTGGATAATCCTGACGCTGTTTTCCTTAGGCGCGGGAATAATAGCGTACTTAATTGCGTGGATAATAATTCCGAAAAGGCGCAAATAAATCGCCGCGGCCCGCAAACCGAATCGGATTTGGCCAAGCTATTCTTTTTCCGGCGGCAAAACGCTTAAATATAACTTATTGTATAATTATATTTGTGGTATAATTGGAAGAGGTCGTCGTGACAGCGAGGAAGTGGGGGAACAGCATAGGCATAACCCTGCCAGCGGGAATGGTCGAAAAGGAAGGGATAAGGCCGAACGACAAGCTAGTTGTCGCGGTGAGGAAGACCGTCCCGATAAAGGCGCTGTTCGGAATAGCCAAGTTCAGCAAGAGAGGGCAGGAACTCAAGGACGATCTCAGGGCGGGCTGGGAATGAGCGCGAAATATTTTTATGATACCTATGCGCTCACGGAATACGCGGGCGCAAACAAGAACTACGCGAAATACTTCGGGGAAAACACCGGAGTCACTACGAGGCTCAACCTGATGGAATTGTATTACGCGATACTCAGGGACAACGGGAAGGAAAAGGCGGATTTGGCTTACGATTCTTTCTTCCCTATAACAATAGAGCCGAATGACGGGATAATCAAGAAGGCGATGGCACTGCGCCTCAGGCTCAAGCAGGAGAAAAAGAACGTTTCATACGTTGACGCCATAGGCTACCAGCTGTCAATCGTCCTGAAAATGAAGTTCCTCACGGGGGACGCCCAATTCAGGGGCGCTGAAAACGTGGAATTCGTAAAATGACTTCAATAACGGCTAAATCTTGCTTCTTTTCTTTTCGCCCAGGTGCTCTTCGTACGAGCCGCGCCCCGGCACCCTTGCAAATATGATTAAAAGCCTCAACAAGAGGGCAAGGGCGGCAACATAAAAAAATAGCAGGCCGAACGGCTTCACATCAAGGCCGGCGATTGGCTTTGATTCAATTACAAAGAAGTGGACAAGGGCAAACAACAAGCCAGCATATCCAAATGTTTGGACCGCTTTCCATTTCCTGTAGCCTATTTTTATTACGGCCTGCTTTGTGGAAGTAAAGCTCATGATGCCAAATATAATAAGGGCAAGAACGGCCGGGATAAAACCGATCAGTTTTTGGTTCCGGAAAATCATCAGGGAAATGTCCAAATTATAAAATACGACCAATGAATAAATTCCGTGCACGAGGGCCAGGGCAAACCCGGCCAAGCCAGCCGGCTTGCGCATGGGCAAAAAGCGCGCAAAAATGCCCGGAAAGAGCTTGGAGAGCGGGCCCAAAAGGAAAACAACGGAAATTACCCCGATTGCTTCCAATGCAAATACCTTGTTCAATTCACGCAGGGAACTTGAAACATCCCTGAATGACAGGACATTGGCGAGTTTTTCCGCTGAAAGGGATTTTGATTGCTTGTCATAGGCGGTATAAAAAAGCAGAAGGGAAACGAATACCGCCAGAACAAACAGGAATGGCGCAAGGCGCTTTAAATTCATGAAAGAAATATTGCCAGGTTGTTTTTAATTGTTGGCTTCAAACTTTTTTTGGCGAATCGGCCGGGGCGTTTGACACTGTAATCCGGTTCCGCGGTTTTTTGCGCAAAAGTGACTTTAAGTGTTCGGTGTGAACTTGGGTATGCCGAAAAAGATTCTTTTCATTCATCATGAAAAAAAGCCGAAGTACGGCGCACATTACATCAACGATCTCATAGTGGACAAGCTGCGGAAAGCCGGTTATTCTGTGGACACGGTTTACCCGCAGGAAAGCATTGAACTGTTCTCAAAGGCATTGGCAGGCATAAGAAGCATCCTTTTTTTCTATTCCCTCACAAGCCACAAAAAAAAGGCCCACAAGTACGACATTGTTCAGGGCACCACGTACACGACGCTTCCCTTTCTGAACAACGGCACACCCGTGGTCTCGCACTTCGGTTCCACGACTTTCGGTTTCCTGAAAAACGTGCCTTCCGCAAAAACGCTTGAAAAAGAGAAAAAGGAGCTTGCAGGCATTTTTTCAGGGCTGAAGAAGTGCCTGGCAATCAGCGAAAGGGAATATTCAATCAGGGCACTGCAAGACATAAGCAAAATGGAGATTTATGTCGCGAAAAAAAGCGACGCGGTAATAGCGACTTCCCAGAAAGTCCTGGCCGAGCTGACCAGAAACGGCGTGCCCCGCAGTAAAATCCACGTCATTCACAATGCAATAGAGGACTACTGGTTCAAGGCAAGGCACTCGAAAAAGGTGAAGAAGGTCGCGGAACTGGTTTATCTGGGAAGAATGGGAAATGACGTTTTCACGATAAAACTAAAGGGAATAAATCGGCTCGTTTTCATATTCAAAAAATTCCCGGAATTGAAAAAAAAAGTAATCGGAATGTGCCAGAATTTCAAGGGTTACCTGTCAGTTTTTTCCCCGATTCCCAACACAAAGGCATTCCTCAGCATGGAAAAGAAAAAAATCCCGAATCTGCTCGGGAATAATTACGGCGACCTGTACATCAATCCCGGGCGCTATGAGGGGTTTTGCCTAAGTCTCGTCGAGGCAATGTCGCAGGGGCTCATTCCAATCACGTTCCCTGTGGGAATCGCTCCGGAAATAATAAAAAACGGGAAAAACGGCTATTTGGTCAACAGCATTGATGAAATGGCGGGGAAAATAGGGCAATTGAAATCAAACCCCAAAAAAAGGGCGGCAATGGCAAAAAATGCAATGCAGACCTCGAATCAGTTTACCGCGGACGCGCTGATAACGCAACTGACGGGACTGTACCGGCAAATAAAAATAAAACAAGCGCATTCCTAGAACCGGCAAGAGGCGGGCGCGGAAAAGCGGTCATGCTTTTCTTTTTGCCAGAACCGCATTCCCGATTTTCAGGCAACCCGTGAATTCGTTGCGCATCTTCTTTGAGAATTTTTTCAGCGCAATCCTTTTTCCGAAGTTCGGCGCGTCAAGAACCAATGATTCGTATTCCCCGCCCTCGCCCGCGACATTGAAGCACAATAATCTTTCGAGCTCCGCGAGCTCCGATATCTCCTTTTTACCGACGGGCTTTCCGAGCCATTTTTCGCTCAGCCCTTTCGCGGCAATCTTTGAAATCACGAAAACGAATCCCGCCTTTTCCAATTCATGCAATTCATCCAGTTGCTTCCTGTGCCACAAGGGCGAATGGAGCCTGAGGCCCAAATCCGAGCAGATTTTCTGGATGCGCCCTGCCTGGTAATTGCTGTACAATGCGCCGGAAACGACTCCCTGAATTCCAAATTCCTTTTTTGCGGATGAAAGCGCGGATTTCAAGGCCGACAATTCCTTTTCCTTTTCTCCCGCGGTTGAGGCAAGCAAAAGCGGTATTCCGAGGGCGCTGGACTGCAGTTTCAGGATTTTCGGGTCGGGCTTGTGGTACATGAAGGAATCCTCGTTCTTGGGGAGAATCGAAACGAGGCATTTCACCTCGTAATTCTGCTTCTGCATGAGCCACAACGCGAGGCAGGAATCCTTTCCGCCCGAAAAAAGGCAGGCAATCGGCTCCGCGTTTTTCGGCTTGAGGCGCGAAAGGTACTCGGACTTGGTTTTCGCGCCGCTTTGCCTTGCAAGCCTTTCGAGGCAGCGGTCGAAATTGCTTCCATACTGCGCCGCGACCTTTTTGCGCTCCGCGAATTTTTCCTTCAATCCTAGCGCCTTTGCAGTTTCGCGCAGGATTAATTTGTTCCGCGAACCGGAAAGCGCGGATTCCAGGGGGAGGGAGAACGCGAATTCAATTACTTTATTGTCCAGAAACGGGGCTTTGAGGGAAATCCCGCAGGAAGCGCAAAGCGCCTTGTCACGCAGCAGGTCATCGGAATGCAATTTTTCAAGCGCCTTGAGCGAGTCGGCCTTGGGATTCGCGGAAGACCTGAATTTAGCGTAGCCAAGGAATATTTCGTCCGAGCCCATTCCGGAAAAAAGGGCCTTGATTCCGAGTTCTTTGGCGCGCTCGCAACAGGCGAGAATCGGAAGCGCAACGCCGATTGTTACAGGGTTGGCTGAATTCACGAGTTTCATTGCGCGAAGCGCCAGGCAGGGAACTTCCTCTGGCTTGACGGAAACTATTTCGAGCTTCAGGCCCAATTCTGCAGAAAGTTCTTTTGCGAAAGCCAAATCCTTGGGTTCGCCGATGCCCTCGACGCAGGCAAAAAGGCAGGTGAATTCGGGCCTGAAGCGCTTCAGAAGCAGTGCGATTGTAGCGGAATCAATTCCCGCGCTGAAAAGCAGGCCGAATTTTTCATTTGGAACCATTCCGCCCACGGCCTTTTCCAGCAGGCCCGCCAGCCTGCGCTTTTCCTTTTCCATTGAAGGCATTAAAATTAATTATTGGAAAAGGGTTAATAAGTTTCCGCGACCGCAATCATTAATGCAAAAAACGTTTTCCCGGCGGCCCTGAGCCGCGAATTCTTATTTTTGAGAAGGCCGAAGGAACTTTTCCGAAGGAAAAGTTATTCTTTTCGCGGGCCTTTTCTTCCTAAGAAAAGGCCCCTGTGGTGCAACGGATAGCATAACGGTTTCCGGAACCGTTGATCCGAGTCCGATTCTCGGCGGGGGCGCTCTCTTTTCGGGTTTCGAAGGACATATGATTTTATACTTTCGGGACGCATTCTTTATTGGTGAAAGGTTGGATTTAGACATAGTGTTTGAAAAACAGAAGGAAGGCGGATACACAGCGTACGTTCCCGCGCTGCCTGGATGCGTTTCAGAAGGGGAAACGAAAACGGAAGCGAGAAGAAATATAGCGGAAGCAATTGAGATTTACGTTGAAGAGGCGGGAAAGGCGAAGGCAAAGGAGCTTGCGAGAAGCATCTTTGTTGAGAAGACCCGCGCGAGAAATTATGCCTAAGCTTCCGCCGGTTTCGGCCACTAAAGTGATAAGCGTCTCCTCGAAACTCGGCTACGAATTCGTGAGGCAGAAGGGAAGCCACATAATCCTCAAAAACAGGGATGGAAAAATTCTCGTTATCCCCAATCACCGCGCGCTCAAGAAAGGGACCTGCTGCAAATAATAAAGGCGCTTGGGATTACAAAAGAACAATTCATCAAAATGATTTGATTCTCGGCGGGGGCGTGAAACTTTTTAAGGGCAACTCCATCTGGCCGGCACCGGCGGCTCGCGGAGGAAAGGAAATGTTTATTAATATTGTAAACATATATGTTTACAAGTGGTTTTTATGGCACAGCAAACGCAGGTTCAGCTAAGGGTCCCGAAGGCAAGCTTGGAAGGGATAGATGCAATGGTAAAAACCGGAAGGTTCAGGAGCAGGAGCGACGCGATAAAGGCGATGATTCAGGCATACGAAGAGAGGGAGAAGACGAGGGAATTCTACAGGCTGCTTGCGGGAAGAAGCGCGGAAGCCAAAAGCAGGAAGAACCTGGTTCCGCTGAGTGGTCTTTGATGCTATTCAGGGTTTTCTTCCACAAAAAGGCGGCCAAGGAAATAGGCAAAATAGACCCGCAAAACCGGGAAAGGATAGGGAAGGAAATTTCGGAACTAGAAAAAATGCCCCAAAAAGGCAAGCACCTGCATTACTGCAACTTTTGGAGCCTGAGAATAGGGGAATACAGGGCAATATACGAAATAAAAAAACAGGAGAACTCGATAATCGTGCTTTTCGCCGGGCACAGGAAGAATGTTTACGAGGACTTCACAAAATTGTTTTGAGGAAAAAAATATGCTTCGCGTTTGCCTCATCGGTCCGGGGGACATGCAGTACCATTACGGCGCATTGCTCGGGATTCCGGAAGGCGAGTTCAGCGCCGAAATAGAGGGGATAGCGAAATCCCTCGCGGACGCCGGAGTGGAAATAGTATTGTTGCCGGACGCGGGCGCGGCTTTCGAGGTGGCGAAGGAATACAAGCGAAGCGGCGGAACGAAAGCGATTGGAACGCTTCCGGTTTCTGATTCGGATTTCGGGATAAAGCACCTGCAGAAATTCGTGGAAGAGCAGGCCGAGGGCAAAAAGGTGATCGACGAAACAATCGACACGGGAAACTGGTACAAGCAGGACATCTGCCACTGCCTTTTCGGCGACGTGGTTCTGGTGCTTGGGAACAGCCTTGGCTCAATGGGGGAACTCGCGTACGGCTATTACTTTTACAACCTGTTTGCATTGGCGAAGGATGGAATGGAAAGCGCAAAGCAGAAAATCGGCGCGGAAATAAAGGCTGGAACGAGAATAAAATTCACCACGATAATTTACGAGCCCTTCGTGAAGGAATTAATGAACATAGAAATGGAGCGCTACATAATCAAGTGCGGCGGCGAAGTGCTTTACGTGAAAACCCCCGAGGAACTGCTGGAATTGTTGAAGGGGCTGGAACCTGAAGCGCAGGAAAAAGGGAAAACGGAAACGCAAGGGGAAAGCCAGTGAAACAGGCAAAAAAAGCGAAGACAACGGAAAACCGCGCTTCCTTAAACCTTCTCTGGAAACAGGTTGAAAAAATCAACAGGAACCATTTCCCCGAAAACAGGCTTGCGCCGATTGTGGGAAACGGGAAAACCTTCAGGCCGAAATTCATGTTCGTTTTCATAAATCCCACGAAAAGGAACATAAGCTCGGAAACGGGCTGGAAGGGGCCGAGGTTCCCGTTCATAGGAACGAAGCATGTGTGGAGAATATTCAATCGCGCGGGACTGCTTGACGATTCATTGATGAAGCAAATAAACCGCGATTCGAACTGGACGCTGGAGTTTACGGACAAAGTCCTGCGTTTTCTTTCAAGAAAAGGAATTTACATTACGAACATAGTGAAATGGACGGGCTCGGATGCGGGGCTTCCGGATTCCAAGAAAATAGGACTGTTCCTCCCAATATTGAAGAAGGAAATAGGAATAGTGCAGCCGAAGTACGTTGTCGCGTTCGGGCTTATTCCGTTCGAAAAGCTGACTGGAAGAAAAATCACACTGCGTGATTACTATGAAGCCGCAATGAAAACACGAAAGCTGGAACAGTATGAACTGAAAACAAATTTGTTTGAAACAAAAATAATTCCGTGCTATTTTCCCGTGAGCCGGGGGGAGCCTAAAAAAGCGGTTGAAATCATCAGGTTATTGAAAACATTGCCCTGAACAGCCTGAACATTTCAGAACGAAAATTCCTTCTTCAAAAACGGGAGCAATTCCTCCAGACCCGAAACTATTTTCCTGGGTTTCGAGGAGCGCAGCTGCTTTACCGTGCTCGCGCCGCCCGTGACGCAGACGCATTTCATTCCCGCTCTCCGCGCGGAAATCACGTCCATTGCAGAATCGCCCGCAACGATGCAGTTCTCGGGTTTCAGGCGCATGCGCTTCAATGCGAGTTTGTAGGGTTCGGCAGAGGGCTTGCCGTGCAGGACGTCATCGTAAGTGACAATGGAATCGAATTTTTTGCGCAGCAAAACCGGAGCGGAATTATTCGCGGTAAGCCGCGA
>JBAZPA010000057.1:0-7809 GCA_041648435.1 archaeon | reverse complement strand
TATTTCCTTTGGCACTTCGTTCCAGTCATCCGCGCTCTCCCTTGCAGCGGGCTTCATGTAGTACGTTATTTCGTCGAATTCTATTTCCGCGAGGTTTCCGCCCCATTCCGGCATTTTCTTTTTGTAGAAAGTTTCCAGCGCCCTCAGCCTGAAGTCGAGCATCCATTTCGGCTCGTTTTTCAATGCCGAGATTTCTTCCACGACTTCCCTTGTGAGCCCTTTCCCGCCCTTGCCGAGCCTGAACCCTTTGTCCTCCGGATTCCTGAAATCGTATTTCGCGTAATCTATTTCCGCCACGGAGCTGCGCTTTGCGGGCATTCGTTTCACTGCTCCCCTTCGCTTTCATTTTCGTTTGTTACCCAGCCGTACCCCTTTTCCTCAAGCTTGTCCGCCAATTCCGAGTTCCCGCTCTGCGCGATTTTTCCGTCCATGAATACGTGCACGTAGTCCGGCTTCACGTAATTGAGTATGCGCTTGTAATGCGTTATCACGAGCCCCGAGAAATTTTTTCCGCGCAGCCTGTTAATTCCATTTGCTACGACCCGCAATGAATCTATGTCAAGCCCCGAATCCGTTTCGTCCAGAATCGCCATTTCAGGCCTCAATACCATCATCTGCAGTATTTCGGCGCGCTTTTTTTCCCCGCCCGAAAATCCCACATTGAGTTCGCGCTTGAAGAATTCTTCCTTCATTCCCATTTCCTTCATCCCCTCCGCCACCGCTTCCTTGAATTCGGGAACCGTGAATGTTTTTTCGGGAAATCTCGCCTTGAGCGCGGCGCGCAGGAATGTCGAGAACTGCAGTCCCGTTATTTCAATGGGGTGCTGGAACGACAGAAACATTCCGTTCCTTGCCCTTTCCTCGGGCTCCATTTCAAGCAAATCCTTTCCCCTGAATCTCACCTTCCCGGAGAGCACCTTGTATTTGGGGTTTCCCATGAGCACGTTCGCGAGGGTGCTTTTGCCCGAGCCGTTTGGCCCCATTATCGCGTGCACCTCGCCTTCGCGTATCGTGAGGCTCACGCCATTCAGTATTTTCTTTCCCCCTATTCCCGCTTCGAGTTCCCTTATTTCAAGGATGTTTTGCATTTCATCGCCTTTTTTGCCGCTTCGGAATCCGGCAATTCAGTTTCTCTGCCTTGCCTTTATTTTGCGGCATTCCGGGCAGTGCTCTTCGACGTGCGCGTCCACGAAATCGAATATGTGCATTGACTTTGCGCCTTTTGTTTTCACGCCGTTCCTCATGGAGTTCACGAGCTTGTAAATCCTTTCCTTTCCTTTTTTCTCGTAGTCAACGTACTTGCAGTTGCGCAGTATTTCGAGGGAGTGGGACACCCGGCTCCTTTCGGCTTTGAGCTTTTCCGCGAGCTCCTGCACGGACATCCGCCTTTCCGCGAGCAATGCCAGAATCCTCAGCCGCAGTTCGTTCGAGAGCGTTTCAAAGCACATCGCGTATGCGCCGCTTTTTTCGGATTTCATTCCAGCCATCTGTTCCACTTCCCGGCAACGTTAAAATTACAACGTATGAAGACTATTTCACGCGTAAGTATTTAAACCCTTTGTGCTTGTTTCCCCCGAGCCGGAGCCCTTCAAAAGACCAACCTGATAAAACGTTTTGGTTCCAATCTGCTTTCATGGCAAATGAAAATGGCGGCGCGCCAAAGGGGGTATTGCTCCTCTCGGGCGGCTTCGATTCGGTGGTCGCGGGCAACTGCGCGCTCTCCCGCGGAACGGAACTGGTTGCGGTGCACTTCTCGCAGGAGCCGTTTACCGACAGCGCGCCCGAAAAAAAGGCTGCCGAGCTCGCAAAAATCCTCGGCCTGAAAAAACTGATTGTGGTTCCGCTTGCAATCCCGCTCGAGGAAATCGCGAAGAAGTGCTCGCGGAAGCATTATTTTGTTTTAATGAAGCGCCTCTTCCTCCGCGTCGCCGAGCAAATTGCCGGCCGCGAGCACTGCGATTTCATTGTTACGGGCGAGAGCCTCGGCCAGGTTTCCTCGCAGACCCTCCAAAACCTTTCAGTGATAGATTCCGCCACGAAAATGCTTGTCGTTCGCCCTTTGCTTTGCATTGAAAAGCAGGAAATAATCGATTTGGCGAAAAAAATCGGGACGCACGACATTTCGGTGGGGAAAGAGGAATGCGACGCCCTCGGGCCGAAACATCCAAGCACAATGGCAAAGCCCGAATTCGTTATTGAAGAGGAAAAAAAGATCGGGCTTGAAAGGCTCGTTTCAAACGCCATTTCGAAGTCCCATGAAATCCCGCTTTAGCCGATTGCGGAATCACACTTCCATTACAATCGCGTCGCCCTCGACCCGTACCTTCTTCGTTTCGATTTTCGCCGCCGGATTCACTGGCGAAACCCCCGTCTTGACATTGAACTGCCAGCCGTGCCACGGGCATATTACGTTTTCGCCGTCCACCACCCCTTCCCCCAGGGGGCCTTGGCGGTGCGGGCACTCGTTTATTGTGGCGTAAAATTTCCCGTCCACGTTGTAGAGCGCGTACTTTTTCCCTTCCGCTTCCACTACCATCGCGCTTCCCAGTTTCAATTGCGCCTTGTCCTTCAGCACCGTGATTTCAGCCATTCCATCACCGCACGATTTCTGCCGCAAAGCACTTAAATAGTTTTGGGAAACCTTGTTTCATGCAGGATTTTGCGAAGAACGCCTTGGCCGCCCTCGTATTGGTTTTCCTTGCAATAATTCTTGTTGCGCCCGCTTACGCTTGGCTTTCCGCGCTTCCGGCCTCTCCCGGAACCATTGATTACTTCCGGCTCCTCGGCCTTTACGCTTTCTCATTGGTATTCGTTTCGATTTTCCTTTCGGCTTTCGCGGACCAGCTTGCAAAGCTTTTTCCGAGGCCCAAAACCCTCAAAGCGCACATGGCACTGGGAATATTCGCATTGATTCTCGCTTTCTCGCATCCGTTGGCTTTGTATGCAATCCTTGCGGCGGGCGGCTGGCTCGGAACCCTTGCAGGAATATTCGTTTTTCCCCTCGCGATAAGCGCCTTGGGCCCAATCCAGTCGCTTGGGACTATTGCGCTTTACCTTATTGTTATCGCCGTGATTGCGGGAATCCTCCGCAAAAAAATGCGTTACACCACTTTCCTCAAATTCCACGACCTGAGTTACCTGGCGTTCTTTTTCGGTTTCTTTCACAGCATCCTGATTGGCACGCACCTCAGGAACCTTACCGCGCTTTCATTCCTCTGGTTTGCCTTCCTGATTATTGTGGTAATAGGATTAATCCTGAAAATCAGGGGCGTGCTTTCAAGGAAGCGCGCTCCCGTTCCCGAATCCGTGCAATCCGCCGAACAGGCGATTCAGAACAGGTAGCCTGCAACCCTTTTCGCCGAATCAATTTCGCTTTTTTCCCATCCCGCTTCAATAAGCCCGTCGCACAATTGCCCCAGATAATTTTCCAGGGGCCTTTTTTGCCTGGTCTTTTCGATTCTCTCGAAAGTGAACGCACTGATTTTTTTTCCTTCGCATTCCACCTCGATGCTTTTCCTTTTCCCGATTACCGGTTCCCCCTCGAATTTTGCGAGCATTCCCGCCTGCTCCGCGCTTACCCCGTAAATTGCCCCAAAAACTTTTGCGCCCCCGCTTTCAGTTATGTCCGCGTAGCCCATGGAATCAAAGCAGAGCGCGTAGCCAAAAAGAACCGCCTTTCCCGCGAATTCCGCCTTCCCTATTCTCGCACGGATTATTTCGCGCTTGAGGTTGTCGTTGTACGCAAAGTAATGCATTAACGGAAACACTGCGGATAATAATTTAACCGCTTTGCCTCCAAGCGATTCATGCCTTCGGAACTTGAAATTTCGCCCGAGGAAACCAAAAAATTATTGGATTCAAAACTCAAAGTGCAATTGGTTGACGTGCGCGAGGAATTCGAGCACGCAATCTGCAGCATAAAGCGCGCGAAGCTTATTCCCGTCGGAGAACTCGAATCCCGCCTGAATGAATTGGACAGGTCGGTTCCCGTCATAGCCTATTGCCATCACGGCCGGAGGAGCCTTCTCGCCGCAAGAATCCTTTCGGCCCGCGGCTTCAATGCGAAATCAATGGCGGGCGGAATTGACGACTGGTCAGTCTGGATTGACCAGAAGGTTCCGAGGTATTAGCGCTATCCGCTATTTTTTTTCAAGGAATACGTTTATTCCCGCAATGAACGCCACTGTCCCTTTTTTGCCTTCCCTTTCGGCTTCCTCGAAGGCGTAAACCGTTTTTCCGCCTGCACGGCATTCCCCGAATCTCTTTTCCTCCAGAACCGCTTCAAGGAACCCGATGTCTTCGGCCTTCATTTCCCCGAGATACGCGAGCTTTCCTTCGCGGAATTCCATCGCCCTGAATGACAGGATTGCCCTTCCCCCGCTGGCGAGCGCGGAACAGCATTTTTCAAGGATTTTTTCCGGAAACCCTATTTCGTGCAGCGCCCTGAACGAAACAATCAGGTCCGCTTCGCACGGGAATTCTTTTTCAAGCGCGTCCCCTCCAATGAATTCGTCCAATTTGAATTCGGGTTTCACCAAATCCATTCCGCAAATCCAAACCTTTTTCCAGAGTTTTTGCTTGAGCTCCCAAAGAGCTTTTCCGTTTCCGCACCCGATGTCAAGCAACCTTGCAGTTCCCCCCCTTTCCGCGATTCCGAGGCAGATTCCTTCAAGGTTTTCATTTGCTCCTGCATTCTTGAGGAAGGAATCGTATTTTTCAAGCGAGCAGTCCGCCTCCACGATTCCCGAGGAATACTTTTTTTCGTTCCTTTGCGCTTCTTCCCTCATTGCCTTCCCCTTGTACGGCAATTAACTGGATGAAAAGGCTTAATTTCTTAGCCCGCACAATATTGCCATGGCAACGGGGGAATTCTCGCTTAAGGCAAAGAACGGAAAGCTCGTGCGCGTAAAGGCGGTAATCGGAAGAACCGTTGAAAGCGTGCAGATAACCGGCGATTTCTTTTTGCACCCGGAGGAATCAATAATTGCAATTGAGTCCGCGCTTTCAGGCCAGCCCTTGAACGAAACAGAATCCTTTTTCGAGGAAAAAGTTTCTTCCGTGCTTTCGGATTCGAATGCAATTCTTCATGGCATTTCAGCCCATGATATCGCGCTCGCACTGAAGGGGGCAATCGCAAATGCCCGATGAATGGCGCTTGATTGAGCTTGAAATACATTCGGCTTCCGAGAACATGGCTTTGGACGAGGCCTGCCTTGACGAAATCGCTTCCGGAAACTCGCCGCCCACAATCCGCTTTTACAGGTGGAAGCCCAGCGCGGTAAGCATAGGTTACTTCCAGTCAATTGAAAGCGAAGTTAATCTGGACGAATGCGCCAAAAACGGAATTGATGTCGTGCGGAGGCAGACGGGCGGGGGCGCGGTTTTCCACGATTACGAAAATGAAATAACATATTCAATTATCGCTCCCGAAAAAATGTTTCCAAAGGGCATAACCGAAAGCTACCGTGAAATATGCGGTTTCATTGTCTCCGGCCTTGAAATCCTCGGCCTTCACGCGGAATTCAAGCCAATCAACGACGTGCTCGTGAACGGAAAGAAGGTTTCGGGCAACGCGCAGACGCGCCGCAAAGGCGTTCTCCTGCAGCACGGCACCATCCTTTACGGCTTGGACCTGGACAGAATGTTTTCGGTTCTGCGCGTGGGAAGCGAAAAGATTTCGGACAAGGCAATTCAAAGCGTGCGCGACCGCGTTACCAGCATCAGGGACGAATGCAATTCGAGCTACGGCGAGTGCCTTTCAGCAATCGAGTCCTCCTTCATTGAAGGAAAGACCCATTATTTCAGCCCCTGGACTTCCGCGGAACTTCTGCGCGCGAAGGAGCTCGCGGAAAAAAAGTATTCTGCAAGGGAATGGAATTACCTGCGCTGAAGTCAGTTGCGGGATTTCTTCATGCTTTCCAAAAGATTCTTTCTCCTGATGCGCCTTGCCTTTGCAATCGCGATGTTTTCCACGTTTTTCGAAAGCTGGATTCCTTTTCCCGTGCGCGGATACTTCTTTATTCCAAAACCGCTTTCCGGAATTCCAACATTCCCGCTGTTTTTGAGCGCGTCCCTTCGGGTAAGCGGCCTCAGTCTGCTCATGGGTTTCGGCATTTCATTTCCCCGTCTTGTAATTCTTTATCTGTCCCCGCTTTACCTTTGCCGCCGCTGTGTTTTCGTGGTTTCTTGAAATTTTCATAAAAACATTCTCCTTGACGTTTTATTTAACCTTTCCTTTCCTTCCACAAATGAATTGATTTTCCCAAGGCGTCCTCGAAGCTTTCCATTATTCCTTCCGAGAAGCTCGGGTGCGGGTGAATGGTTGAAGCGAAGTCCTCGAGCGTGGCACCCATTTCGATTCCCAATGCGGCTTCGCTTATGAGATTTGAGGCGTCCGCGCATACGATTCCCGCGCCGAGCACTATTCCGTTTTCCGCGTTCGCAATCACTTTAACGAAACCGTTCAGCTCGTTGTTTGCTATTGCTCGTCCCAAGGCGCTGAAGGGGAATTTTCCCACGGTGATTTTGATTCCCCTGGCCTTGGCTTCCTCCCAGCTCATTCCCACAACCGCTATTTCCGGCTCGGAGAAAACCACCATTGGAACAACCCTGTTGTCAAACGCGCTTTTTTTTCCCGCAATCGCCTCCGCGCAGATTTTTCCCTCGCGGAACGCCTTGTGCGCCAGCAATTGGTTTCCCGCGCAGTCCCCTACGCAGTAAATGTTCTGGTCATTCGTCTGCCTTTGGTCGTTCGTTTTCACGAATCCCTTTTCGTCCAATTGCACGCGCGTGTTCCGCAATTCGAGTTTGTCGGTATTCGGAACCCTGCCTATCGCGACAATGCATTTTTCGGCTTCAAGCAAAATTTCCTTTCCACTTTCCTTCAGTTTCGCCTTTATGCGCACCTTTCCGCCCTCAACTTTCGCCTCAATTATTTCCGCATTGAAGTGCATTGTTATTCCGAGTTCAAGCATTCTTTTCCTTACGACTTCAACCAAATCCGCGTCAAATCCGCGCAGCATTCTTTCGCTCCTGTGCACAATCGTGACCTTGCTTCCGAGCCTTGCGAGCATTGTCGCCATTTCAACCGCAATGTATCCCGCGCCAAGAATTATGGTTTCCTTCGGGATTTCTTCGAAGGCCAGGGCATCGCGCGAAGAAAGAATTGTTTTGTGGTCGAATTTCAATTCCTGCAATTCCGTTGCCCTGCTTCCCGTTGCGATTATCGCCTTCTGGAACTCGAAGTACTTCAACCCTTCCCTGGTTTTCACCCCGACGCGGTTCGATGCCTCGAAGAACGCCTCTCCCTTCACAACCGTGATTCCATGCTTTTTGAAGAGGAATTCGAGTCCGTCCGTAAGCTTTTTCACTACCCCGTTTTTCCATTCCTGAAGCTTTTTTGCGTCCAGTTCCGCCTTTGCGCTTATTCCCATTTCGCCTGAATGGCTTGCCTTCCAGTACAATTCGGAGGCGTAAATCATTGCCTTAGAGGGAATGCACCCGTGGTGCAGGCACACCCCGCCGTAGCCGTCCCGGCCGTCCTTTTCCACCAATACGACCTGCTTTCCCAATTGCGCGAGCCGGATTGCCGCAACGTATCCCCCCGGCCCAGCCCCTATCACGAGTACCTGAACGCTTTCCGCGAGTTCGCCCATCACCATTTCATTCCACCTCAACTGGTTCAAATGCTGTCCACGAGCATCATTGCAGGGTCCTCCAAGTGCACCATTATGTCATTCATGAACCGCGCAGCGTCCGCGCCGTCAATTATCCTGTGGTCGAATGAAAGCGACAAATTCAGCACGCTGC
>JBAZPA010000056.1:0-7877 GCA_041648435.1 archaeon | reverse complement strand
GAGGTTTGTGCAGTAAAATGACTATATTGGATTTACGTTGCCTAACACAGCATATACGCTTTGGCTGCGCCTTGCCCTTCGGGACTTTGCTCCCTTCGGTCGCAACGTCGTATATGCTGGGAACGTTGTGCGTCATTATAAAAGGAAGTTACATTATATGAAAGCAATAGTTTACACAAAATTTGGATCGCCTGATGTTCTTCAACTTAAAGAGGTTGAGCAGCCGATTCCCAAGGACAATGAAATATTGATAAAAGTTTATGCAACATCAGTAAATGCATATGACTGGCGTCATCTGAGAGCTGATCCATTCTTGATCCGCTTGATGGGAGCCGGGCTTTTTAAGCCAAAACACCAGATACTTGGTGCTGACATTGCCGGCAAAGTAGAAGCAGTCGGCAAAAATGTAAAGCAGTTTAAACCTGGTAATGTGGTTTTTGGTGAAGGCAAATATGGTGGGTTTGCTGAATATGCATGCGTTGATGAAAACCGATTTGTGCTAACACCTGCAAATGTGTCTTTTGAGGAAGCTGCTGCTGCACCAATGGCTGCGCTTACAGCTTTGCAAGGTCTTCGCGATAAGGGACAAATTCAGACAGGGCATAAGGTATTGATTAATGGAGCCTCTGGTGGAGTAGGTTCATTTGCAGTGCAGATTGCCAAATTTTTCGGAGCAGAAGTAACAGGCATTTGCAGCACCAAAAAAATCGATTTGGTTCGCTCAATTGGCGCAGATCATGTCATTGATTACACCAAAGAAGATGTAACTCAAAACAGGCAACAATACGACCTGATTTTTGATACCGCGGTATTCCGTTCGGTCTTAAAATACAAACGAATATTAAGCCCCAAAGGAATTTATGTATTGGCAGGAGGTTCTATGGCACGGATATTCCAAATGATGTTCGTATCAATGACTGGAACTAAGAATATGGGATTAATGATTGCGAATATAAACCAGAAGGATCTACTATTCATTAAAGAGCTACTTGAAGCCGGTAAAGTAAAGTCAATTATAGATAAATGCTATCCTTTACACGAGACTGCTGATGCCATTCGGTATCTCGAGGAAGGTCACGCCCGTGGAAAAGTTGTGATATCAGTAGATTACAATAAAAAAAACTAAATATTAGGGAGGTATTAAAATGATAAACCATTCTGTTGATATACCAAATCAAAAAGTTGCAAAATTTGCAGGTTTTTTGTTTCTGTTAAGTTTGTTGGTTCCACTCTTTAATTGGACTTTCATACTATCTAAGTTAATTGTAACAGAAAATGCGATTGATACTGCTCATAACATTTTGACAAACGAGTTTCTGTTTCGTATAAATATAATTAACGAAGTCCTTATATCTGCTGTAGCTACAGCATTGGCAGTTGCACTCTATATAATGTTAAAATCAGTAAATAAAAACCTTGCATTATTAGCACTTTTCCTGAAGTTGACCGAGTCAATCCTTTCAGCCATTATTGCTTTAGGACATACGGCGGCACTGTTGATGCTTACAGATAAATCCTCTCTCTCAGGATTAGAACCTAAGCAGATTCAGGCTTTTATAGGCCTCTTTCTGAACGTCCACATATTGGTTACTGCAATTCCGGGAATCTTTCTTGGATTAAATTTGGTGATATTTTTATCTTTACTGTATAAATCGAATTACGTTCCCAGATGGTTAAGCGGATTTGGAGTTCTATCATATACACTCATTTTTATTTATGATTCGTCAATGATACTTTTACCAAATTTCTCAACGATTTTGATTGTTCAAATAATTGGCTGGGGACCAAGCATCCTTTTTGAAGTTCTTATTGGTATATGGCTTTTGTTTAAAGGTATAAAGGTGCAAATTTAGCTGAGTTTATGGTTAAAAATATAATGATTGTCGGTAATCAATTAACGAAAAAAGAATAACGAACGCACAACAAAGGCTATATGCAATAAGGGTTTCAGTGGTAATTCAAGCATTCTGCCCCGCATAAAATTTTGTGTCGGTGGACAGGAAGGGTAGCCCGCAATCCCTTACTGCATATAGCCTCGATCGTTATACGCCATGCCGTGCCTAAAATATAAAGAGGTATAACCATATGAATATAAGAGAACGCTTTATAGAAATTTTGGGGAGATACTGGTGGGTGCTTTTGATTATTGTTGGTATTGGATATTTCTTTACAGATATACCGATTTTTAAATACATAATCTACGTTGTTGCAATTCCTTTTGCTTTAATGATTTTTCTACCATTTATTATTCAGTTATTTTCTCCTGCTTTTGTTTTAGTTTCGTCTTTAATAGAGCATTTTAGAGAAACTGAAAGTATGCCCTTTGGTAAAAAATATGTTTTTGTGCCTATGGCTTTGGTTTCTGCTATTTCCTTTTCAACTGCTCAAATGATACTTTCTATTTGGGTTTTCATATTGAGTTTTGTTATTTGGGCTTCTGTAATAGGATTTTTCTGGACATTTCTTTTAACCTTTCTTTTTGGACTGGCACCCATAGCTATTTTAACGGCTCCATTTTTAGTTTGGTATAAAGAAGGATTTACTCTTTTTCTTGGAACTGGTATTTTCTTTTTAATGACTTTATTCTGGTTTGGATTTTCAAAATTGGCCTTTTCTGAGGATTATTCATCGACTTCTGAGGATTTTCTTGGCTATTCCCCACAAATATTTTTACTTGGTGCACTTTCGTTTCAAGTTCTCGCTTTACCTTTTTATCAGTTCAAGCTATTTGGGGTTGGGAATGTAATCTCAGATTTAGGTGGTGCTATATTCCTACTTTTGGCTTTAATTTCTGCATTTAAATGGAGATCATTAAAAAAGAAGCTTTCCAAAGAAGAGAAAGAATATTTATATAAACCCTCGGTTTGGGTCTATATTCTCGGATTTTTCTTTACAAATATTCTCTATGCGGCGTTTCAGAAATTTGAAGCACCGACAGCAGTTATTTTCTGGCTTAATGTTTTCTTTTTAGTAGCCTTGATAGGAAGATTTTTGGGACTTCTTCGCCGTAAGCAAAAAGTCCAAGAGGTTGAGTATGAAATTGAACAAGAATAAAAATATTGCGATTGTTATTTCTGTCGTCTTTCTCTTTTTGGCTATGATTGAAGGTTGGCCTTACGGATTTTTTACGTTGCTTCGCTTGGTCGTTTTTGGAACTACAGTTTATCTATCTTGGTTAGCGTGTAAAAGCAAGAAACAAGCTTGGATTTGGATTTTTGGTTTTATTGCACTTGTTTTCAATCCTTTAATCCCTTTGCATTTGGGCAGAGATTTATGGGTGGTTGTTGATTTATTAGTTGCGGTTTTTTTGATTATTTCTATTTTTGTTTTAAATTACCAAAGGAATTTAAGATAAAATAATATGGCACGGCACAGGCGTATAACAGCGGATAAAAGGGAAATCTTCGACTTCCCAAAATTGCCTTCGCAAACTTCTTTTATCCGCAAAACGTTAAATGCCACTTTCACAAATCCTATTACTTTGTCTCTGACTCGCGGTAAAAAGCGCTGAAGAAACATAAAAAACAAACAAATCTCCAATAATCTCTCCCGAAGCTTCGGGATTAATCTGTGTAGTAGGCGATTGGCTGTGTTGAGCCCGGAAAGAATAGCGCAGGATTCTGGAAAGGAAAAAAACTTAGACATATGACAAAAGGATGAATATTTGAAATTGGTGAAGAATATCCATAGCAAACGTCCGAATCAGTTGACGTTATAAGAAATTGAGCGGAATGTTTGACAAGTTCGACATGTCTTACAAATATTTATTGACTTACATTATTTCTTCTTCTAACTTTCAGCAGATTATGTAAAAGGAGAAAATGAAATGGAACAAGCGGTCGTAACGGTCAAAGGTCAGATGGTGATTCCCTCGATACTGAGGAAAAAATACAAGATCGGCGCTGGCACGATTATCCATTTTCGGGAAGAGCAGGATGGATTGAAAATGATCCCGATTACGTCAGAAACCATCGATAAAAATATTGGTTTTCTCGGAACTAAAGGGAAACTTCTTAAAGCCTTGATGGAAGAAAAAAAACGCGAACGTGATCTATGAAAAAATATGTTCTCGATAGCTACGCATTGTTAGCATACGCTGAAAATGAAAATGGTTCCCAGACCGTCAGTGAGATATTAAAAGATACACTATCCGGAAAATCGGCAATCTACATTTCAGTCATTAATTGGGGTGAAATGTACTATATCGCTCGTCGGGAAAGTGGGAAAATCAAGGCAGAATTATATCGGACTCTCTTTGAACAATACCCCATTAAAATAATAGATGCCGATCAAAAAATTACCTTATTGGCCGCCGAATTTAAGGCTACTAATAGAATTTCTTATGCCGATTCATTCACTGCGGCATTGGCAAAACAAAAAGATGCCGAGTTGGTTACTGGCGATCCTGAATTTAGACAGTTGGAAAAGGAAATTAAAATTTTATGGATTTAATGTCGTTATCCCGCTCAGTCGTGTGATTATCGGAAGTTAAGTTGCTCAGTAAAACTTACAGAAACAACATCCCCCGCCCGTTTGTCAAATTCCCGAAAGGTGAATCCGAAGGACGTATCGAAATTCATCGTCCGGACGGAGTCGATCAGCCGTTAGTCAGTATCATCATACCGACCGTCGGTGAAGCGAGGAACGATTTCCTTCCGAATTTATTGACCCAAATCGCGCGGCAGACATTCCGGAATTTCGATACGATCATCGTGATCGGCGATTCGCGGCAGGGACGGGCGATCAACTGCGGCGCGGCGCTCGCGTCCGGGAAATATCTCATGACGTTCGACGATGACACGCGGTTAGGTTCGGACGATGTGATCGAAAAAATGGTTCAACTCGTTTCGGATCATCCGGAAATCGGCATGGCTGGCGTGGCGAATTTGGTACCGGACGATGCTGGATGGTTCGTCCGCCGCGTGATGAAGGAACTTCCGCGCCGGACGTCGTCGATCGTCGATAAAATCACCGAAAGCGATCTCGCCGAACATCCGTGCTGTCTCATTCCGCGGGAAGTTTTCATTAAAATCGGCGGCGAAAATGAGATGATCCCGCGCGGACTCGATCCGTATCTCCGCCGGGAAATCCGCAATGCCGGTTACAAAGTCGTCGTCCTGCCGGGTCTGTTTATTCACCATCTTCCGCCAAAAACGTTTCGGTCGTTCGTCCGGCAATTTTACCGCAACGGCAGAATGGCGGCGTACGTCAATAAATTTTATCCGCAATTCATTGTCGAACTGCCGACGCAACACGGCGAAGAAGTCCGGGAAAAACGGTCGGTACCGCTCCGGGCAATTTCTTATTTTTGGCGATTGCTCAAATCCGTTTTTACCTTAAAAGTTTTTTATCTTCTGAGTTTGGTTTTATATTTGTCCGGCTATTGGGTCGGTTATTTATTCCTGAGAGAAAACGATGTCTGAGAAAAGGTCGCTCATCATTCCTAACGATTTTCCGCCAGTCGTCAGCGGCATCGCGACCTATTTTTATGAAATCTGGCGTCATTTCCCGACCGAATCCAATTTCATCCTGTGCCCGAAAGACAACGGCTGGAAAGCATTCGACCGCGTGGCAAATCTCAACGTCATTCGCCGCAGAATCCCGTCGGGCGATTCCCTGATCGCTAAACTTCTGAAGGGGAAATTGTACGCCTTTTGGGTTCTGATTTTACACCTGAAATACCGGTTCGACGTCATTCATTGCGGGCAGGTTCTTTCATCCGGTTTCGCCGGATGGCTGATGAAAAAACTCTTCCGCGTTCCTTACATCGTTTATGTTTACGGTTCGGAGACGTTTCGGTTTGGCCGGAATCCGCTGTTCATCCGATTCATCAAATTAATTTTAAAAAGCACCGCACGAATCGTTCCGAACAGTCGGTTCACGATGGATGAATTTTTAGCACTTGGAATTCCTGAAGAAAAATTTACAGTCGTTACACCCGGCGTCGATACTCAGCGATTTTTTCCGGAAACCAAGGACCTGACGCTTTTAAACAAACTCGGACTTACGGCAGAAAATTTAGTGCTTCTGACCGTTGCGCGCCTCGACGAACGCAAAGGACATGATAGCGTGATTCGCGCTCTGCCAAGATTAGTGGAGAAATTTCCGCAGATCGTCTACCTCATCGTTGGTAAAGGTCGAGAAGAGGCGAAACTGCGGCAGATTGCCGAAAAATATGGCGTCACGAATCATGTCATTTTCTGTGGATACGTCGCTGACACGGAGTTGCCGAAATATTACAACCTGTGCGACCTTTTCGTTTTGTTAAACCGGCAAACGGCTGAAGACGACCGTCTGCGCGGCGATTACGAAGGATTCGGCATCGTCTTTCTGGAGGCTTCCGCCTGTGGTAAACCGGTAATCGCCGGCAATTACGGCGGTATCGCCGACGCGGTTGCTGACGGTCAATCCGGTTTCATCCCGAACCTTCGGGACGGGACAAACGACGAAATCGTTCTGGCAACATTCGAACGATTGCTCGGTCAATCCGAATTGAGAGAAAAACTCGGACAGTTTGGACGACAGCGGGCTGTTGAATCGTTCGACTGGACGCTGAAAAGCCGGGAGATTTGTAAATTGAACGTTGGAGATTGAACCCCGCCGTTGGCGGGGGATAATTTCAAATTGCAAATTGCAGATTTCAAATTGGGCACTCGATTGTCAGTCTGAGCCACAAGTATAAAAAGTTGAAAAATGGAGATTGAAAATTTGTCGCAATGAGTAACCAGTAACCAGTAACCAGTAACCAGTTACCCGAAACCTGTAACCGATGACCCAAAAATGCCCGAACTAAATCTACAGCATCTATCCCGACCGGAAGCGTTTCAGACGACGATTTCCGTCAAAGTCCGCTCGAAGGCGCACGAAATCGCGGCGGATTTGCACGGCAAAATTCTTGACGTCGGATGTGGCAACGGCATATTTCTCCTCGAGTGGAGCGCCGGCGCCGACCCATCGACACGACTTTTCGGGTTGGATTACGACGGTGACGCATTGAACGAAGCGAAACTCATTTTCAAGGACAATCATCTCCCGCCAGACAGGTTTATCCGTGGAGACGCTTTCCATCTGCCTTTTCCGGAAAACATGTTCGACGCCGTTTTTTGCCTGAATACGCTGATCAACATTCACCCGTTTTCGCGCGTGTCGATGCTTTTATCGGAACTGCACCGCGTTTGCAAAAAGAGCGGAAAAATCGTTTTCGATTATCGGAACGCCTACAATCCGGTTTTAAAAAGCCGGTACATTTACAATTCAGTTACGGGCAGATTGACGACGCACGCGCACAGTTGGACGGATTTTGCCGAACTGCGGAAAAAATTGGGAATCCGACATTCCGAAAAAAAACCGATCGGCTCGCGATTTCCGCTATTTGCGCTTGGTTTCATGACAGTATGGGAAAAGTGAAGGAATTAAAGCATCATGATTAGACGGATGCCTACAGCCGGAACACCGCTTTCATTGGCCGAAACCGCTCGCGGCATTCTCGGTTTTACCGAACGGGAAAAGGTTATCGCCGACTTCCGGTCGGTTCTCCGACATTACTTAGATGTCGAAAATCTGGCGGTCGTCAACTCGGGAACGACGGCATTTTTCATCCTGCTCCAATTGTTCAAACAGTTGCGTTCTTCCGAAAACCGCGACGAAGTGATTTTACCGGCTTACACCGCGCCTTCGCTCCTTCTGCCGATTCGCGCCGCCGGTTTAAAAGCGCGGCTCGTTGACATCGATCCCGATACGTTTAACATGGACATCAATCAGTTGCCGTCGATCATTTCTGAAAGAACGCTCGCTGTCATGCCGATTCACATGTTCGGTTTGCCGTGTGCGGTCGAGCCAATCCTCGCTCTTGCTGAACATCGCGGTTTCTTTGTCGT
>JBAZPA010000055.1:0-7961 GCA_041648435.1 archaeon | reverse complement strand
ATCAGATTCATTTCAGCGTTGGAATAATACATCGCTTCTTTGCGCTTGATCTGAAACTGTCTGATTTTGAAAGGCAGACGCTCTAACCGCTTATTTTCAACCGCCCAGTTTAAAAAGGCTCTAACGCCGCGCAAACGTATATTCAGCGTCACGGGATTCGGATAATAAACCCGCATCGCCTTGACGAAATCAGTATAACCCATCAAGTCAAGGCTCAGGTTAACCGTGATCTTTTCTAAGGTGTTCAAAGCAAGCCTATAAAGTCCGATTGTCTTCGGTGATCGGTTTTCAGTTATGAGATATTCAAGAAAATCATCAATCGCCGGTCTCAGTTCCGGCGTCTTGCCAACCGTGATCTTGTCAATAGTAATAACGCCAGCCTTAAACGCTTTTTCGCTGACTTCGATTTCAGTTAAGAGACTTTCCGCCTTCGGACGCTGTGAAGTGTGCAACGGGATTAACTTTTCCCGAAACTTGCCCTTGTCTTTGTAGCAAATTCGCGCGTAAAAATTGCCTTTGAGTTTCCGAAGTCCCGCCATGATTTCACCCCTTGATAATTTTCTCAATCTCAGTCATCGGAATCAGGACGCGCCCCGCCCTGCCCGCCTTTGCGCCAAGCCGAACCGGTCGGATCGTTCCCGCTTTCAGGTAATTCCAAATCGTTCGCTCACAAACGCGCAGGATTTCCGCCGCTTCCTTGATCGTTAAAAGTTTCTTTTCGTCTTCCATGTTCTCAAAATCCTTTCAAGTGTATCCTACCGGTAGAATACTTATTATTTTTCGTATTGTCAAGAATTATTCTGCAATAAACCGCAAATAAATATACCAATTCAGTTTATTCAATTCAATAGGCATACCGAACGATTGAAAGCGGTATGATATATTAGGCGTAAACGCCGCCAAACGGCTCAGGATCGATTTTAACGGTCGGGTTAGTCTCTTTGTACCAAGTCGGAAAAGGAATCGCTGTAATCGCTTAGAATCGCGCATCGTCTATCTCAATTTCGGTTCGCGGAGTTTGTGAATAATACTTACTCGACGATAAGGCGAAAATCTGAGAATCATCTTTAAAATAAATTCCGGTCAACGAATCCAAAACAAACTTTTCCAAGTTGTCAAGGTCTGGTCGGACAGTGACCGGATGCCGGTCTGTCATCATGGACGCCCGTTTCACTTTGGAAATACTTTTCAGAATTGGAAAATAAAGCCGGCAAGTGACTGAAAGCGGATTCTCCGAAGGTCTATCCGGTCGGTTCGCTATCGCTTGACAAATAAAACCATCTTTTTCCGATTTACTTGGATCGTAAGTCGAAACGAATTTCCCGCGTCTTGAAAATCTTGGTCTCTTTTGTGCCTTTGGATCACCGTAAACAATTATCTTCATTTTTTCACCTCGTTATTTTGAAATAAGTTTTGTTGTGATCGTTCACGTTCAAGCCGCGTCTTTGCCATTTCGTAATAAACCGGATCGCGCTCGATTCCAATGAATCGCCTCCCCAAACGGTGACAGCCGATAGGAATCGAACCACTTCCGGTAAATGGATCGAAAATTAAGTCGCCAGGATTCGATAACGCTTTCAGGACATAACCGCAAAGCGAAACGGGTTTCTGGCAAGGGTGATCGGTTCGCTCCGATTCCGGTAAATTGCACTTGGTCGGAAAGTCCAGGATTTGCTTTGGATAACGTCTGCCGCTCGATTCTGAAACATAAGGCTTAATCGGTTTGCGCGTTGCGTTCGTTCGGTTGTAACTCCGCCGATAAGGTTCGCCGCCGACGGTTGAAATTTCTTTCCAGTTGAAAGTCAGGTTTCCGATTTTCGATTTCTTTTTGGAGTAAACAATAATCAATTCGACTTCATTCATCGGTTGTTTTTTCCCGACGGGTTGACCGTTTGGCTTTCTCCAAATCCAAAGGAAACGGAAGCGGAAATGATCCATCAATGCTGTTGAAAGAATTTGACCAGTTGACCAGTCGCAGAACATTGCTACCTGCCCAGCCGGTTTCAGGATTCTGTCGAATTGCTCTGCAAGTTTTCCGAAGTCTAAACCGTGATTCCAATTATTCAGGTCTTTTAAGGCAGAAACGTAAGGCGGATCGGTGAAAATCAGGTCAACCGATTCCGCTGGAATCAATGGCAATAAATCGAAGGCGTCGCCGTGTGTGATCTCGTTTTCGGTCATAAAAAAGCCTCAAAGGTTGACCGCGCCCGCTTGTTCGGTTTAACGTCGCCGGATAAAAGCCAAAGGTCGATCTGCCGACGATTGAAGCGGATCGCTTGACCTACACGACGATAAGGAATTGAACCGGAAGCAATTAATTTTCTGATTTGAGATGATGATACAGACAGGTGATCGGCGCACTGTTTGACCGATAACCAAGCCGGAAAGCCGGTTTTCATCGACTTTTGTAGGGCGTCGATCTTCTCAATAATCATTGAAAATTCTGTCATTGATTTTCCGCCTTTGCTTTTTGTTCACGCTGGTAACCCTCTTCTTGATTTTTTTTCAGGAGTTCGGCGTATTCTGCTAAGGAAATAATTTCGCCCCCGCTATCCTGTTTGTCGTGTTGGCCAAGATATTGCTTGCCTAAGAAAATCGCCATCGCCGGTGACTTTTCCGCCAGTCTGTATTGCATGCGCCGGAGGCTAACTTTGCCGTTTTCTTGACCCTTTTTATAGGCGTCGGCAACGTCCGCCCGCCCGCGTAGAGTACGCTCACTGATTCCGACGATCTTGCAAACTTCGATTTGTGTGCAAAAAAGTCCGGCAAGGTCGGAGACTAACTTTAAATCGACCTGTTTAATTTTTCCCATATTTTTTCACCCCTTCTCTGATTTGTTTCCAATCCCGCACATGTGGATATTCACCCACATCAACCACAAAATAAAATCCGCCGCGCTTGCGGAGAATTAGCCCGTCGTCGTACTTACAGACCAGCGTCTGGTATGTCTCCGCCTCCACTGGAAAATTTTCTACAAAATCAGGATCGGCGATTTTCCCGCGCCAAGTATCAATTTCTTCATCTCTGAAAAGATTCGGCAAGACGTAGTATATTTTCCGCCGGTTTTTCTGTTTTAAAACCTGTGTGATCTCGTCAAGTTTTTCGATAATCGTTTCAAATTCGTTCATTTTTTCCTCTCTAAAACGGTGTTTCGTTGTGTTTTGTTAAGTTTTCAATTCTCTGCTCGCTCAAAAAGCATTTGAGTTTAATTTCGCCGGTCGATCCGTGCCGATTCTTTGCTACTTTAACCTGCAAAATTTCCGTCGTTGTGCCGTCCTTTTGCGCTTCGGAAGTCCGATTCAGTAAAAGACAAATATCGGCGTCTTGCTCAATTGCTCCGGAGTCCCGAAGTTCTGACATCGACGGCATTCCCGAATCGCCGGATTTTCGGTTCACCTGTGATAGAACCATAACAGGAATTTGATTTTTTAAGGCAAAGTTTTTGATCGCTCTGCTGATTCCGGCAAGTTCAAGGTTTCTGTTTTCAGACTTGCCGCCGCTAAAAAGTTGCAAATAATCAATAATAAGCAAACGAATGCCGTGAACTTTTACCAAGTAATCCGCCTGCGCTAAAATCTGGAAAACCTTGCCGGACGGAAGGTCTTGAATGTAAAGCGGAAGTTTTTGAAGATTCTCGATCCCATGTACATATCGTTTGTAAGTGTAATCGTCGATTCTCTTCGGTCGAATCTTTGTACCGTCGATTCTCTCATTCGCGCAAATCAACCGCTTAGCGATTTGGTTTTTGCTCATTTCTAACGAAATCAAGCCAACTGGAAAGCCGGACTTTAAGACGTGAAGCGCAACGTTCAAGGCGAAAAGTGTCTTGCCGATTGAAGTCTTTGCTCCGACGATAATCACGTCCGATTTTCGTAAACCTTCGATCAAGGCGTCAAGGTCGTCAAATCCGGTTGGAATGACCGAAGACTTGCCAGCCATTACCGCATCAAGTTCATCGATCAATCCGTCCGACAGAGACGATATTGGTTTAAACGCGCCGACGGCTTTGTGTTCATTGGACTGGAAAGCCGATAAAACAGATTCGGTCACTTCGGGCAATTCCGCGCCGGTTTCCAGACTTTGAATGCCGGAAGTCAAAGCGAAGTAAACGCGCCGACGGCTTGACAAATCAATCAACCGTTCGGCGTCCTGTCTTATCAGCCCCGCTGAAACAACGCCATCCTGGAGTCCATCCACGAAATACATACCGCCGACTTTATCCAAATCGCCGGAAGTTTTGAGGTAATAGTAAAGGGCAAGCATATCGGCGGATTTGCCGTCTTTGGTTATATTCTGAATAGCCGAAAAGATTATTTTCCCGAAGTTGGAATAAAAATCATCAACGGACAGTGCGCCAACACGCGCAAGACTTTCAGGATCGTAAATCAGTTTGCCAAGCACCGCCTTTTCGCTCAGTTCGTCGTGTAAAAGATTTGTGTTTAAAAGGTTGGTCAAATTAACCTCCGGAATTGGTCTAAAACGCCAGTGAATTGAAAATTTGCCGACATACTCATTGACGGATTCTCTTGTAAAATTTTGTTGACCTCGATAGTCGAATAAATCCGACTTGGATCAATCGCCGGTTTTAAAGGTTGTGAATGATTCCAATTGGAATTATTCCGAAGCCAAGTTTGAAATCGGCGTTTAACGTCGAAAAATTCTTCTTTATGCCAGCGTTCAAGCTTACCGTTCGGATTCGATTCTGTCCAATAGTCTAAAAACTCGTCTTTGTGTTTCAGGTCTTCCGGTGAAAATGAAGATTCGATTTCGGAAAAAAGAGAGGCAAGCGAAACTGGTTTCGCGCCGTTTCTTTTAATAGTTTCTTTCTTTTCTTTTGTGGTAGCCTGTTCAGGTAATGGTTTCGTAGCCTGTTTAGGTAATAGTCCGTAGCCTGTTTGGGTAATGGTTTCAACCGTAGCCTGTTTAGGTAATGGTTTCCAAAGTGAGTAATCCTTTTGGAAAGCATAAAACAAACGTTGACCGCTTCCGGTTTTTGTGATGATATTCTGCTTAATCAGACGGTTTAAATATCGTCGAATGTGCCAGCGATCAAGTCCGGTCAAATTCTCAAATTGAGAATAAGAAATCCGGTCAAACTTTTTGTGCCAGCCGTAAGTTTTCCGCAGAATTGCCCAAAGGACGCGCCATTCGCAAGCGGAAAGGTTCAACCGGCAGAATTGATCAACGAGTTCATTGGCAAGGTCTAAATGACCGTCTTCAGTTTGAGGACTTGGCATCGTTTTCCTTCTTTTTACTCGGATTATCATCTTTCAATAAAAGCCGGAGTTTTTCCACTTCACGAAATGATTTGGAAATCAATTCACGCAAGGCGGTTTCGCGCTCCAGCGTTTCTGCAAAAATCAAAATGTGTGTCGGAGTAAGTTGTATGAACTCCATCTTGTCGTTCCTTAGTTAAAATTCAAATAGCCTTTTCAACTAAGGAATGTTACGGTAACAAAATGGAGTTGTTTTTAGGGGTTTATCGACGGAGAAAATTTTTTGTTACTGAAATTGTTACCAGAAATTCCGGTAACAATCAATAATCTTGATCTATGCCTATATCGTCATCATAAGGACGTTCTTTGTGATCGTCTTTAAGTCGGTCATTAGTTTCGTTGTCAATTATGAATTTGAAAAGATAGGTATCACCATTTCCTGTTATAGGATTTTCTGATAAGCCGGTAAGAGACTTTAAATTTTTATTAAGTTCGGAAATCTTTCTCCGCTCGTTTGAATTATCTTTCCGATCTGGTTTGAATAATATTTTGATAAAAAGTCCGGTTGTAGAACATTCAGGATTATTTATTGGAAGTTTCGGCAGTCCAAGTTCTTTGTAGGTGAACGATTTTCCTTTGATAAAAAAGCCTCTGTTTTCAGAATCAAAGCCGATTTTGATATTTTTCCAACCTGCCGGCGGTGTCAGTCTGAACATTTCAAGACGCTCATCGCCTTGTCTTCGCTCAATTGCTTTGACCGTTTGGCATATATCTTTAAGTGTTGCCGTACTTTCAACCGTGCTTACATCTGTGTTTTCGACTTCCGGTTGTGCTTCCGGTGTCCGTACATTCGACTCCGGTAACAATAGACGCGCTTCGTCTATGATACGTTTCGGTATGTTGCCTTGATTTTTAATATCGTCTATTAAACCTGTGGCTTTTGAGCAATATCTTTCGGAAAGCAATTTTAGGGCGCAAAGACGGGTTAGTAATTCTTCATCTTGCGGCGGGTCAGTTGGAGCACCGTCACAGTACAGAACTACATCTGTTTTGTTCCATTTTGCCGCCCTGTTTGCATATTTGGTAATCCGCATGTAGAAACTTCGAGCGGCTTTGCGAACATCACGGGAGGTTAAATCATATTCTTTATCGCAAGTGAACATTTTCTCAAGACGCAACAGATATTCAGTAAAATCTGAATCTGTCTGATTTTGAATCATTTTAAGTAATTTTTGGTAACTTTCCATTAAATCATCCATTATCAAACTTTCATTCCATCGGTAAATCTAAAAATATTGCGCTTTTAAGCCCAGAACTAAATATCAATAAAAAAAAATATAGAACGAGATTGGATGCCGCTGATATTAACAAGACGCCCACCGGTCTCTTTTAGGGTTGGCGGGGTCGATTTTCGTTAGAAATATTTCAATTGGAATGTGCAATTGCCAATATAGATTCGCGTCAGGCATCAATCCGTCCGGTTCGGTTTCGGGTACGTTGGTTATTTAATAACATTTGAACTTATACCGACGATAGTTACAAAGATTTCCTTGCAAAGTTCTCTTGTTTACTCACCTTCAATTGGCTTGAACTTAATGGTTTTATCTCCATATTGTGTCATTATATAAAGCTCATAGTTATACTCGGATGGTTCAAATGGTACAACATCTTGATTCATATCGAAGGATTCGCCGAAAGGTAAAGGAAAATAAATGAAGCCATTTATGCTCTCACTTGGAAAAATAGTGTTACGACGTAAAATACCCGTATTGACGCTGTTCTTAAAGATGTCATAAAGTAGAGCGGTGCTTGACATATTGGATAGCGTCATATCTGCGATTCCATTGATTTTTTCAGGCCTGTCGTTCGCTGTCCATTCAACACCATTTTGGTTAGATACTGTCGTTGGTTGTGTTGTCATTGCGCCGGTAACACAACCAAAGATAAAAGATTTCATTGAATCCATGATTTCTCCATTAATCAATCGGTTCTTCTAGTAATTCAGCAAAAAACATCCATAATATGAGTCCACCAACTGTCGTCCATACATAGTCAGGATCATTTTGTTTCCAACAGTTATCGCTCACTGTGACCTTTGTTACCGGTTTTTCGTCATTATTACGATCTTCATTACCCATCTGGAATGTCCCGCCCTTGAGGAAGACCATGAGAGGCGCTTTGGCTTTGAGTTCCACCGTCCACCCCTGCAGAGCGCGCCCTTCCATCTGCGGCTCCCACCAGATGAAATGGTCGCGTCCAGCGGAAACGGACTTTATCTCACCGGCGACCACAGTCGGCGTAATCGTTAGACCGGTTTTATCCGTAGCGGTGATTTGAATATTGCAACTGTCGCTACCGCTCAGGTCGTATTTAATGACAATGCGCCCGTTTTCGATGGTTTGGCGGATATTGGTGATCGTCTGAGCAGAACCGAAGGTTGCCAGCAGAAAGCAAAATGCGAAAATTCGCAAAACTCGATGCATACTAACTCCTGATTTCATTGAAAAAACTCTGTGAAAAAACAGAAGAAAAGTGGATTAACAAAATGACAGTTGCCAATAAAACCTTACGCATTTTCAGCCTCCCTTTGGTTTCTTCTTAATCGTATTTTCTGATACTCGCCATCGATTCAATCTAAGCCCTTTTTATTTGATTTGTCAATCGGTAAGCGTTAAATAAACGGTTTTCCGTACCGAACCAGTTTTCGGCTAATCCCCAACGCAACGAACAGAGAAACCGTATCGC
>JBAZPA010000054.1:0-7999 GCA_041648435.1 archaeon | reverse complement strand
TGCTTGAAGCGGAAAGGAAGAATTACGATTTTTTGTGAGAAAATTTTTTGAGGGGAAAATCATGGGAATGGAACTCGTTTTGGAGAACGCGCAGGACTTCAGGAGAAGCATTGACGCGATTTCGGTTCTGATTGACGAAGCCGAATTCGTTATTGATGAAAAGAGCCTGTCTTTGAAGGCAACCGACCCCAGCCAGATTTCGCTCGTGGACTATTCGCTTCCAAAGTCCGCGTTCAAGCAATACAAGGTTGATGAAACCCGCAAAATAGGGGTTGATTTGGATTACCTGGCGCAAATCGTTTCAAGGGCAAAGCCCAAGGACGAATTGCAGCTGTCGCTTGACGAGGACGGAAGCAGATTGAACCTGGTTTTCAAGGGCGAATCCGTGAGGCGGTTTTCGATTCCATTGATTGACGTTTCAAGCTCGGACATTCCCGCGCCGAAAATAGATTTTGATGCAAGCGTTAAAATTTCCGCGGACGTACTGCAGGACGGCCTCAAGGACGCGGCACTGGTAAGCACGCACATCACGGTGGGAGTAAGCGACCGCGACTTTTACCTCCGCGCGAGCTCCTCGAAAGGCGAATTGAACCACGTGGTTTCCAAGAAGGACAAGGCGCTCGTGGAACTCAGCGTGAAAAAGGAGTGCAACGCGATGTTTCCATTGGATTACCTTTCCGACATGCTGAAGGCCGCGTCCGCCAACTCTCACGTTGAGCTCGAACTCAAGTCGAACGCGCCGATACGCGTCTCCTATTCGGTCGGGCAGGCGAAAATAACCTATTTCCTCGCTCCGCGCATAGAGAACCCGTGAAACGGCTATTTTTTCACAAAAAAAGTTTTTCCGTGCCCCGGAATGATGCAGTCCGCGAGCTTCAGCAATTTTTTCCTAGATTCCTTCAATTCTTTCATTTCAGTTTCGTCGGGATGCGCGTCATCGATTTTGTTTATGTCAATATTCTGCTTTTCGCCTTCAATCCACCAGAAAACGTCTCCTGCCACGGCGCATTTTCCCTTTTCTGTTTCCACTATAAGTGAAAGGTGCTCCCTCGCGTGGCCGGGCGTCGCAATAACTTTTATTTCCAGCCCCAGAACGTTTTTCCCGATTTCCAACTGGCGGTCGTTCCTGTAAATCAGGCCCTCGAAAGTAACGCATTCGGCTTTTTCGAATATTCCCGCGAGAAGGGAATGGTCGGGATGGCCGTGCGTGAGGAAAACGAAATCAATATCGTCCGGCGAAATCTTTTCCTTTTTCAGGCTGGCGAGCAGTTTTTTCCTGTTGCAGCCGGGGTCGCAGACAATGAGCTTTCCCCCGGATTTTATGAGCACTGCGCTTGAGGACGCGAGCCAGCCCTTGCCCAGCTTTTTCGCGTATCCCTCCACCAGAACCTTTACCTCTGCCACGCCAATACCCTGCCACAAAAACATTTAAATTGGTTCTTCCTATTCATTGAAGGCGAGAGAATATGGCGATAGAGCTTAAGGACGCATTATTGTGGCAGAAGAGCGTTAACGCGATTTCCTCCTTCATTTCCGAGGGCAATTTCCGCTTCAATGACAAGGGCATCTCATTCCGCGCCTTGGACCCCAGCCAGATAGTTTTGGTGAATTACTTCGTGGAAAAGAAGGTTTTCGACAAATTCGAAATCGAGCCCACTTACATCGGCGTGGACATTTCCGAGCTCGCGAAAATAATGAACCGCGCCATGCTCGGCGACAGGCTGGTAATGGACGTCAATGATTCCGAAATCTCCATGCGCCTCGAAGGCGACCTTTCGAGGAATTTCAAGCTTCCGCTCATCGACGTTTCCGACGAGGAAGTGCGCCTTCCCGAAACCAAGTTCGACGCGCGCATTGAGATTCCGGGAAAAGTGCTGAAGGAGGCATTGAAGGACGCCTCGCTTTTCGGAAGCAGCGTGACGCTGCGCGTCAAGGGCAGCCACCTCACAATCGAGGCGCGCGGAACCCACGGAAACCTCAAGACAACGGCCGACCAGTCCAAGAAGGTCACTGTTAAGGCGAGCGGCGAAATAGTTTCCAAGTATTCCTTGAATTTCCTGCAGAACATTGTGAAGGAAGCCGACTCTGAAAAGATCGTCACAATGGAATTGAAATCCGATGCGCCAATGAAAGTAAGCTACGACATCGGGCCGAGCAAGGTGCAGTATTTCCTCGCGCACATGATAATCTGAGCCTTTCAAGCATCGCGCTTCGATTTGATGCTTCCGCATCAAATGTTGCGGGCTTTTACCCGCAACGCGCTCAGCTGAAAGGTTTGAAGGCAAAGCCTTCAAATTTCGAACGCTTCGCGTTCAAAGGTTCGCGAAAAATCCGTAATTCACTGCTTCAGATTGTACACTGCGCACGCCCCGAGATTGCTTATGTATATTTCCGTTGGCACGTTGCTGCCGGCCTGGTTTGTCGGAATAAAAATCTGCTTTCCCTCGATGTTTGCATCGCTTGGGTCAATGGCGGTAAGCTCCGAGAAATCGCATTGGAGCTTTTCTTCCTTCTTCGCGTAATCGTTTCCCCTGAACTTTACAAAGTCCTCTCCGCCCACGCAACCGCTCAAGAGCAATGTGGACACGAGCAGGGCGAACGAAATCCCCGGGAAAAACATTTTGCTTTTCATTTAACCGCTGAAAACTTGCTTCCTTGAAGTATTTAATTTTTTCCGCCCCCAATTCACAATATGCCTTATTCGGACGAGCAGTTCGGCCAGCGCTTTCCATTTTCACGGACAGCCCAAAGGATAGTGAAACAGAAAGGCTTCGGCCTTGAGGGAATTCCCGAAAACGTCCTAATGCTCGCCTCGGAATTCGTATTGCTTTCCGCGCAGGACAAGCCATTCGTTTCAAGCGAAATAATGTCGCATCGCGAATTACTTGAGGAGGAAATCCTCGCGTTTCCCGTTGCCAAAATCCTTTTGTCTTTAATTGACAGGCAATGGCTCAGCGAAAGGTTTTCAAGGCAGCTCGCAAAAAGCGCGTACAGGTTCATTGAGGGCGAAAAGGGCAAAGCCGAATTGCTTCTGCGCCTTGCTTCCGAACTGGGAATCAAAGCGGGTTTTTCCGGAAGCCGTGAGGAATTCGCGGAAATGGAATTGAAGGATTTCCTTTCGGTTTCATTCCGCGACGAAAAAATGAAGTTGGTGAACAGGCGGCTTGCCAAAGGCAAAATAACGCTTTCAGTTGATGAAACGGCAAGCTTCGTTTCCGAACTCGTTTTCCAGAACGCTTATTCCTCGTTGCCCTTGGAAACCAAGGGGCTTCCGCAAAGGCTCCGCGAAAGGGCAAAGGAGCTCGCCGCGGAAATGGACAAGTTTCCCTCAAGGAAAAAGGGCTTTGCAGGAATGCAATTGCAGGGAAAGCTTGAGCCCGAAGCCTTTCCGCCCTGCATTGCGGACATTTATTCGCGTTTGCTGAAGCACGAAACCCTTTCGTTCTTCCAGCGCTTTGACATTGCAACCTTCCTCATAGGGATAGGGTTAAGCGAGGAGCAGGCAATCGAGTTGTTCAGGAGCCTTCCGGATTACAATGCAAAGCTCACGGCATACCATTTCAGGCGCATTGCCGGAAAGGGAAGCTCAAAGAAAATTTTGTGCCCCGGCTGCTCCAAGGTAAAGGAGCAGGGATTATGCCTGCGCACCTACGAGTGCAACGGAATATTTTCCCCTATTTCATTCTACAAGCGCAGGCTGTTCGGAAACAAAAGCGAATAATTATTTAAATTCTCCCGCAGTCCTATTTGGACTTCCGGAAAAGCAAAAATAAGTGTTCTTTATGCCAGCATTGATTGTCATAGCAGAATCCGGCCTTTCAAGCCTTGAACGCACTTTCAGCGCAATAATCCCGAATTTGCTTCTCGCGCTCATTGTCCTGGGAATAGTTTTCGTTTTCTACAAAATAATCACTTTCTTCATAAAGCACTGGCTGAAGCACGCCGTGAGAAAGGAGCACGACGCCAGAATGTTCCTCACATTGTGGAAGTACGGCTTCATTTTCCTCGCGATAATTCTCGCCGTAATCGGCTTTTCGGGCTCGCTTACCGCATTGGGCCTCAGCATGGGATTCTTTTCCCTTGTCCTCGGCTGGGCATTGCAGAAGCCGATAACCGGAGTAGCGGCGTGGCTCGCGATAATAATAAAGCGGCCTTTCCGCGTCGGGGACCGGATCGTAATAAACGGAATACACGGAGACGTTGTTGACATAAACCCGTTTTACATCGTGCTCAACGAGTCCGGCGGCTTCGTGAGCGGCGAAGAAAACACGGGAAGGACAATCCTTTTCCCCTCCTCCGTCCTGTTCGACCAATCAATAATAAATTACGCATTGGACGACCATTACGTCATGACCGAAGTCATTTCCTCTGTCACTTACGAGAGCAACATAATGAAGGCGCGCAAAGAATGCGAGGAAGCCGCGTTTGAAGCCACGAAGGAATTCGTGAACGAAGTGGAGAAGAAGCCCTTCACGAGGATTTCCTTCAAGAACTCCGGAATAGATGTGAGCGTGAAATTCTTTGCGCCCTTCCACCAAAAGGAAAAGCTCGCCACGGAAATAACGCAGTCCATTTATGACAGGTTCGCGGAAAGCAATGACCTGGAATTCGCCTACCCGCACACGGAATTCGTGGTTGGGAGCAAAAAGCGCCTTTTCAGGCACGCGAAGGGCAAAAAGGGCGCAAGGCGGGTTTAAAAAATTTTTCCAATGTGAATTCAACGGTGCGTACTTGGAAATACCCGAAATAGAAAAGTTATTGCACGATTACGGTTCGCTTGCGGACCTTGAACTCAAAAAATTCATCCCCCAAGAGGCGGAAGGCCTCATCGGAAAGAATCTCAACGAACCCATATGGTATCACATGGGCACGGGCGGAAAAAGAATTCGCCCCGCGTTCTGCCTTCTAACCTGCGAGGCCCTTGGCGGAAAAAAGGAGGGTGCATTGCCGTTCGCGGTTGCCGTTGAACTGCTCCATAACATGCTTTTATTGCACGACGACATTGAGGACGGCGACAGAATAAGGCGCGATTCCCCCACCGTATGGGTAAAATACGGGGTCCCCAATGCGGTTAACGCCGGCGATTACATGGTGGGAAAAGCCTACGATTCAATTTTGCGCTCGGGCCTTCCGGACAAAACAAAGCTGAAACTAATCGACATTTTCACGCTTACCTATATTCGCACGGGCGAAGGCCAGGCATTGGACATAAATTACCGCGCGAGCCCGGATTTCCGCATTGAGGATTACCTGCAGATTGCGGAGCTCAAGACCGCGTACTACCTTGTTTTCGCCTTGGTCGGCGGGGCAATAGTTGCGGGCGCAAGCGATAAAGTCATTGAAAAAATCTGGGCTCTCGGAAAAAATCTCGGCCCCGCGTTCCAGATACGCGATGACATAATAGACCTCACGGTTGGAAAAGGGCGCGGAGGGGAAATAGGCTGCGACATCAGGGAGGGAAAGCCAAGCATTCTTTTCGCGCACGCGCTTTCAAAGGCGAATCCCGCCGACAAATCAATGCTTGTGAAAGTGATGGCAAAGCCCCGCGACGAAACCACAAAGGAGGACATTGAATGGGCAATCAGGCTGTACAAACGCACGGGCTCAATGGATTTCGCGCAGGAGTACGCGGAGAAGCTGATTAAGGACGCCTTTGAAGTGATTGACGCAATCCCGTTGCGCAACAAGCAGGTCTTCAAGGACATCGCGCTTTACATCGCGGAAAGAAGCAAGTGATTTTTACTACAATTCACGAAAAAGTTCGGATAAGCAAAGGTTCGGTAATCAACGTAAAACATAAACTATTTAAGTAACCTCAAATCCAATGATTTGGGGTTTGTAATTGCGCTCCTTCAGCATCGTGGTGTGTAACGATTCCGCATTCCTTCCGAAGGCCTGTGCGGAAGGATTCGACTACCTTCTTTTCGACCCCTCGGAAGCCAAAAGCCTCAAATGGAACGGCCTCCAATTGCACGAAGTGTTCGACGAATCCGAGGAATCCATCGGAGTTGCGAGCAGGCAGGCGATAACGAAACTTAACATGATACGCAAGACAGCGCACATCTTTTTCTTCAACCGCCAGAGCGAACTGCTGTTGCAGAAAATGCCCGCCAAAAGCGAATTCTTTTCGGAATTGCTCTGTCCATCCGCCTTTGGGATTTTCGGAATCGACGAGGCTCCGGCCCAGGCGGCCCTGCGGATTTCAAGCGAATGGCTCGGAATCGGGGAATCCCTTTACTATCTCGGCAAAATCAAGTCGTTTTCCGACGAATCGAAGGAATTCGCCTACTGCTTCATGTGCGTTTCCGACCAGAAGCCCAAAAGCGCTTCCGGCTTCGAGCCTGATTTTTATTCGCTGAAGGAAATAGAGAAAATGAATCCGATGTGGTTCAGCCCGCCGCTGAAGCTGGAGCTAAAAAGGTTTCTCGGAAAAATGAAGCGCGAGCTTTCAAGCCAGAATGAACTGCGCGGGAAATAAATTCCGTCAAAGGCGGATTACTTCCGCATTCCCGCGATTTCCTTTCTCGCGCCTTCCCTTGCCTTCCTGTCCGCCTCGATTATTTCTTCAAGCGAAAGCCGTGAAACCGTTTTGTGGCAGTCCATTGATTTTCTCACAACGCGCGCAATGTCGAGGAAGCCTATTTTTTTGTCAAGGAAAGCGTAAACAGCCTCCTCGTTCGCGGCGTTCATCGCGGTCGGCATTGTTCCGCCGATGTTTCCGGCTTCCTTCGCGTAGGCGAGACACTCAAAGGTTTCCTCGTCCAAGGGAAAGAATTCCAGTTTCTGGGTTTTAATGAAATCCATTTTCGGGAAATCGTTCGGAATCCTGTCGGGATAGGACAGCGCGTACTGTATCGGGGTGCGCATGTCGTGAGTCCCGATTTGGCCAATCACGCTTCCATCAACGAATTCGACCATGCTGTGCACAATGCTCTGCGGGTGCATTATTGCCTCGATTTTTTCGTAGGGCATACCATAAAGCCAGTGCGCCTCGATAATTTCCAATCCCTTGTTCATTAATGTCGAGGAATCAATCGTGATTTTTTTTCCCATTTTCCACGTCGGATGCCCCAATGCCTGCTCCACTGTCACGTTCCGCAGTTCTTCCGTTTTCTTGAATTTGAAGGGTCCTCCTGAGCACGTTATTATGAGCTTCGCGACCTGCCCGATTTTTTCCCCGTTGAGGCACTGGAACAAGGCGCAGTGCTCGGAATCAATCGGAGTGAGAACAACCCCTTTGTCGCGGACTTCCTTCATCACAATGCTTCCGCCCGCCACGAGGGTTTCCTTGTTCGCCAGCGCAATGTTTTTTCCGGCGCGGATTGCCTGAATCGTGGGCTTCAAGCCCAAAAATCCCACGAGCGCCCCGACAACCGTGTCCGCGCTTTCGATTGTTGCCGCGGTTTCCAGCCCCCTTTCCCCGAAAACCACTTCGGTTTTCCCGCTTATTTTTTCCTTTAATTTTTCCGCGGTTTCGTTGTCCGCAACGGAAACCACTTCGGGCCTGAATTCATTTATTTGGCCTTCAATGATTTCCAATTTGTTATTGCATGCCAAGCCAACAATCCTGAATTCCTTCGGATGCTGCCTTATGACATCCAAGGACTGAGTGCCTATGCTTCCCGTGGAACCCAACAAAGAAATTGCCTTCATTTTCGCGCCTCCGATTGGTTTTCCGGTACCTTGGATTGATTGCTGGAATAAGCAGAATAAAAAGGAAGTACCTGCAAGGCATTCGACGAACTTCGGTTCGTTCCGCCGGCTTTACCGGACGGACGGCCTGACGCGAAAGCATTCCGGCAGAAAAATGTTTCCTAAAGCCAGCTTTGACCGGTTGAAGATAAATTATTATTAAATCAATAAGAAAACGCTAGATTGGTGGTTTAATGGGAAATGCCAATATTGAACTTTCAGGCTATACCGGAGACGTAGTGGATGCGATGATAAGACTCGGGTACGCCAAGACCAAGACCGAGGCAACAAGGCTGGCGCTCTACCA
>JBAZPA010000053.1:0-8023 GCA_041648435.1 archaeon | reverse complement strand
ATTATAGCGCGGCAAAGCCGCGCGCCGACAGGAAAGAATGTTTCACAAACAAAACAAAAAGTTGGCCTAAAGGCCAAAGTATAAACTAGGGACGCTAATAAAAAAGAAATTTTTTGGAATCTTGACGAGAGTTTATTGGATTATGCCTGTCCGATGCACAAAACAGCTGCCAAACGGTTCTTGCGGCATTTATGAAAGGAGACCGCAGATTTGCAGAGACTATATATGCGCCAAAGACGAATTCATAGGAATAAAAAAAGAACTGGAAAGAAATAATCGGCCAAAGCGTGAAAACATTGAAAGAATTCGTCCAGAGGCGAAAAAAATGAAGGCGTGCATCCACCAGCCGAATTACCTGCCTTACTTGGGCATTCTCAGCAAAATCAAGCAGTGCGATTTGTACATAATTTATGACACCGCGCAGTATGTGAAGGACAGGTTCGACAACCGCAACCAGATAAAGACTCCGAAAGGGCCGGAATGGCTCACGGTTCCGTTGCAGGACGCGGACTCGTTCAGGAAAAGGTTCTTCGAGGTGAAACTTCCGGAAAACGATTCGTGGCAGAAAAAGCATTTGCGCGCGATTGAAATGAATTACTCGAAGGCGGAATACTTTGAATCCTACTTCGGCGAACTGAAGCGCATTTATTCCGCGCACTACGATTACCTGCCTGAAATAAGCGTCGCGCTCATAAAATTTTTGATGAAGGAAATGGAAATCGGGACAGAAACCGTGCAGTCCTCAAAGCTCGGGCTGGATTTGGAAAAGAAATCCACGGAAGCAATCGTGGAAATGCTCGGAAAGGCCGGAGCAAAGGGCTACTTGGCGGGCGCGAGCGGAAAGAAGTACATGGACATTGAAATGCTGGAGCGCGCGGGAATAAAGGTGGAATACCAGCATTACGAGCATCCGACGTATCGGCAATTGTACGGGGTGTTTATTAAAAACTTGGCGGCAATTGACTTACTGTTCAACGAGGGCGAGAACTCGAAGAATTACGTTTAAGGAAAAAAAAGGGGGAATCAAAAGTGAGGGTGCTTTGCATCGGGGCGCATCCCGACGACCTGGAAATAGGAATGGGCGGAACCATAGCGAAATACGTGAAGGCGAAGCACGACGTGCAGATGGTCGTCTCAATGGTGCCTTACGCCAAGGAAAAGCGTTCCGGGGAGCTCGAAAAGGCCGCGAAAGTCTTGGGCGCGAAAATCAGGATACTCGACCTGAACTTGGACCACAAGATACTCACGAGGGAAATAGTGGGGATTTACGACGGCTTGATAGAGCACGCGAGGCCGGACGCGATTTACACGCACTGGAACCACGACTCGCATCAGGACCACAGGATAATCTCGGAGGCGGTTTTTTCCGCGGCTAGGAAAAACGACTGCGATTTGTTCATGTACGAGCAGATAATGCCCGGCGGAATAACCCCCTACTCGTTCCGCGCCCAGAAGATGGTGGGGATAACGAACCAGATGAGCCAGAAAATCGAGGCGCTCAAGGCGCACGAAAGCCAGCTGGAAAAAAACAAGTGGGACTGGGTGGAAGGCGTGAAGGGAAGGGCCAGCCAGTGGGGCTACATGATAGGGGAAAAATACGCGGAAGCGTTCGAAGTAGTGAAAATAGTGGAAAAGTGAGGAAGTGAAAAATCCTTGATTCCGCATTCGAGGCCCACCACGGGAGGGGAAGAGGCAAGGGCCGTCGCGGAAGTCCTGAACTCGAGGCAGGTTTCAATGGGAAAAAAAACCCTGCAATTCGAAAACGAATTGTCGAAATTCGTGGGAATGAAAAACACGGCAATGGTTTCGAGCGGAAGCAATGCGCTCCAGCTGGCATTGCAGGGAATGGAAATCAGCGAAAACGACGAGGTAATAATTCCGAGCTTCGTGTGCACCGCGCTTCTGAATGCCGTGAACCTCTGCGGCGCGAAACCCGTTCTCGTTGACTGCAATTACGAGGACGGAAACATTTCATTCGAGTCCGCGCGCAAAGCCATTGGAAAAAACACGAAAGCTATAATCGTTCCCCACATGTTCGGCCAAGCCGCGGATTTGAAGGCGCTTCTTGAATTGGGAATTCCCGTAATCGAGGACTGCGCGCAGGCAATAGGCGCGGAATACGCGGGAAAAAAAGTCGGAGGAATCGGAAAAGCCTCGGTGTTCTCGTTTTACGCCACGAAAATGATTACTTGCGGAGAAGGCGGCGCGATTGCCTCGAACGACGGGAGAATCCTCGAAAGGGCGCGCGAACTGCGGGATTACACAACGCAGGACAAAAAATATTTTTTGGCTTACAACGCAAAGCCCTCGGATTTGCAGGCCGCGATGGCATTGATGCAATTGAGGAACCTGCCGGCATTCGTGGAAAAGAGAAGGCAGATAGCGAAAAAATACCTGCGCGAGCTTGGCAAAACGGGGCTCGAACTGCCGGAAGAAAGGCATGGAAGGAAGCACGCGTGGTACAGGTTCGTGGTGAAGCTTGAAAGCGAATCCAAGCGGAACGCGTTCGCGAAAAAGATGCTCGAGGCGGGAGTGCAGTGCGGAAACGGCGTGAAAAGGCCGTTGCACCAGATGCTCGGCATGAGCGCGAAAAATTTCCCGAATTCCGAGGAACTTTCCAGGAAACTGTGCTCGATTCCCATTTACCCGTCACTACAGGAAGAGGAAATAAGCCGGATAATCGGCGCGGCAAAAAGGGCTGCGGTGAACTGAAATGAAAATAATCCATGTCGTGGGCGCGAGGCCGAATTTCGTGAAAATCGCGCCGGTTTGCAGGGCGCTGGAAAAATACAAAAGCGTGAAGCAGTACATAGTGCACACCGGCCAGCATTACGACAAGATAATGTCCCAGAAATTTTTCGAGGACCTTAACATTCCGAAGCCCGACTACAACCTCGGAATAGGCTCGGGCACCGCATCCGAGCAGGTTGGAAAGGCGATGATTGAATTGGAAAAATTGTTCGCGGAAATAAGGCCGGACATCGTTGTTGTTGTAGGCGACGCGAACGCGGTTCTCGCCGCGGCGATTCCCGCGAAAAAAATGGGATTCAAACTAGCGCACGTGGAAGCGGGATTGAGGTACGGCCACTTCAAGGAACCTGAAGAAGTAAACAGGATAATGGCGGACTCTGTGGCGGACTTTCTGTTCGCGCCCTCGGAAGTGGAAGTAAAAATACTGGAAAAGGAATGCGCGGACAAAAAAAGGATTTTTTTGGCGGGAAACGTGATGGTGGACACGATTTTCCAGCACAGGGCGAAGGCCGAAAAATCCAAAGTGCTGGAGGAACTGGGACTGAAGCCGAAAAAGTACGCGCTCGTGACAATGCACAGGCCGAGCAATGTGGATGACAAAAAGAATTTCCGCGAACTGCTTTCCGCGCTGAATGAAATACAGAAGAAAGTTCCCGTTGTTTACCCGATGCATCCGCGGAGCAGAAAAATGCTTTCCGAGCTGGGGCTGGAGGGATACGTGGAGGGAATGAAAAATTTGATTCTTACTGAACCGTACGGCTACCTTGATTTCCTGAAACTTATGGCGAACGCGAAAATCGTTCTCACGGATTCCGGCGGAATGCAGGAGGAAACCACGGCGCTGAACGTGCCGTGCTTTTTGCTTGAAACCGAATGCGACAGGCCGATAACCATACTCAGGGGAACGAACACGAAAGTCGGAATCAAAAAGGAAAAAATAGTGAAGGAAGCGATGAAAGCGCTTAATGGAAAGCCTAAAAAAGCCAAAAAAATAAAGGGCTGGGACGGAAAGGCAAGCGAAAGAATCGCGGGAATACTTGTAAGGGGGCATTGAAAATGAGGATTCTGGTTACGGGCTGCGCGGGAATGATAGGAAGCCATCTGTGCGACGCTTTGCTCGCAAAGGGCCACGAAGTCGTGGGCGTGGACAACCTCGCAATCGGCACGAACGCGAACATGGAAGTTGCGCTGAAAAGCAAAAAATTCAAATTCGTGAAGGCGAGCGTGCTGAACCGGAAGAAAATGAACGCGCTGGCGAAGAACGCGGACGTTGTGGTGCATCTCGCGGCGTGGAAAATACCCATAGGAGAAATGAAGGCCGAGGACACATTGATACTGAATTCGCGCGGAACCGAAGTCATGATTAACGCCGCGATAAAGGCGAAGGCGAAATTCGTTTTCGCTTCCACTTCTGACGTTTACGGGAAAAGCGACGCGATTCCATTCAGGGAGGACGGAAACCTCGTTCTGGGGCCGAGCACCGTGCAGAGGTGGAGCTACGCTGCCAGCAAAATCTTCGACGAGCACTTGTGCCTCGCTATGCGGAAATCGCACGGCATTCCGGTTGTAATCCTGAGGTATTTCAACACCTACGGCCCGAGGCAGGACATTTCATACGTGAGCGGAACCCCGCAGGGATTGTTCATTGACGCGATAATGACGGGAAAGCCCATAACGATTCACGGAACGGGAAACCAGACGCGGAGCTTCACGTACATTTCGGACAGCGTTGATTGCACTGTGCGCGCAATCGAGAACAGGAAGGCTGAGGGCGAAATAATAAACGTGGGAAACGACAAGACGGAAATGACGATAAAGGACTTGGCTTTCGCGGTAAAGAAAATAGTGGAGCCAAGCGCGAAAAAGAAGGCGCGCATAGAATTCATTTCGTTCGAGAGGGCCTTCGGGAAATACGAGGACGTGGACAGGCGCGTTCCCGACATTTCGAAAGCGAAAAAGTTTCTGGGATACGGGCCGAAAGTGGGAAACATTGAGGGAATAAAGAAGACCTTTGAATGGCAAAGGCAGTTCTATAAGTGAAAAGGGAAAAACGGGGCGCCTTGGAATATGACAATAAACGTAGCATATTCGACTTACCCAGTTTCGGGGCAATTCAGGGGCGGCGGCCACGTGATACTGGAAAGCATTTACAACGAAACTAGGAAAATGAAGGGAATAAAAGCGAAAAAATTCGACATGTGGGAGGATGACCTCGCGGATTTCGACGTGCTTCATAACTTCGACGTTCAGAATGAGAGCCTGCCCCTACTCGAAGTCGCGAAATCCAAGGGCGCAAAGGTGGCATTGCACCCCTTCTTCACTTATTCGTTGGCGCAGGCATTGCGCGAAAAAATTCCCGCAAAGCAGAAGCTGAAAATGGTTGGTTATAATCTTGTCACGAAATACAATTTTCTCGGCCTTTCATGCGTGCAGAAGGAAATGAGGATGGCGGACGCGCTTTTCCCGAATTCGGAAATGGAGGCGGCAATAATGACCAAGGATTTCAGGATTCCGCGGGAAAAGGTGTTCGTGGTTCCGGACGGCATCGACGAAAGGTTTTTCCATGGAAACCCGAAGGAATTCCGCGACAAATTCTGCTTGGACGATTACGTTCTCTTCGTCGGAAGGATTGAGCCGAGAAAGAACGTGATGAGGCTTGCGAGGGCGCTGAAGAACGAGAAAATAGAACTTGCGATTGTGGGACCGGCAAACCCGCAGGACAATTACTTCAACGAGTGCAAAAAGGAGGCCGGAAAGAACTGCCATTTCCTCGGCGGAATTCCCCACGATTCCAGCCTTCTGAACTCGGCTTTCGCTGGAGCGAAGGCGTTCGTGCTTCCGAGTTGGGACGAAACTCCCGGTTTGACGGCGCTCGAGGCCGCGGCGAGCGGAACCCCCCTCGCGATAACCTCTGGCGGGTGCACGCGCGAGTACTTCGGAAATTATGCGCATTACATAGAGCCGGGAAACGAGAAAAGCATACGCAACGCGGTTTTGAAGGCATTGGGCGAAGGAAGGAACGCGGAACTGCGGGAATTCGTGAAAAAGAATTACACTTGGAAAATCGTGGCGGAAAAGGTGGTTTCCGCCTACAAAAAAATCCTCTGAACGCAATCAGTTCCTGTTCCTTATCCGCGAGACAATGTACTCTATTTCTTTCCGGTTCGTGCCCCCGAAGCCGAACACGAGCGCCGCGTAAATGATTATTCCGAAAACGAGGTACGCCGCAGCGATTAAAACCGAGCGCGGCGACGGCAGGAGAACGAGCGCCAAGTACATTAGCGCAGAGGAAGCCACGGGAACCAGAACGGGCTTCCATTTCAATGAAATTCCCGCCACGGGCCTGAGCAATGCAAAGAACGCAACGCACATGGCAAAATATGAAATGAGGGTGGCGTAGGCCGCGCCTATCACGCCGAAGCGCAATATGAAGAAGTAATTGAGGACAACATCAAGGATTATTCCCGCAAAAAAAATCTTCGCGCTTATCTCCGGCTTTTCCAGCGAGTCGAATACCGACATGAACACCGAGGAAAGGCTGTTGAACAGAACGAGGAAGGCGAGAACGAAAAGAATCGGCGGAACAACGATTGCGTATTGCGAGCGGTAAAGCAGTTCCACGAGCGGCCTTGAAAAGTACGCGAGGCCGAACGCCGCGGGAACAATCAGCAGAAGGATGTATTTGAAGAAAACCGAGAAAGCGTTGCGCAGGTGCTCCAGCGGCTTCGAGGCCAGCTCCGAGAAAACCGGGAAAAGAAGGAACATCGGGACGAGCGCGCCGATCGAGGCTGCCCACGACATCGCGATGCTGTAAAATCCCACGTTTTCAATCGGGAGCAGCGCCGAAATCATGAGGATGTCCACGTTTGCGAAAATCACGATTGAAAAGCTGCTTATCGCGGAAAAGAAGGCGAAGCGCCCGAGCCGCTTTTCGGAGGAAATCCCGCCCCCGAAAGCAAGGAAGCCGTAATTCCTGAGGAAAATCCCGACAAACAGAATCAGGGTGAGGACCAGCGCGAGCGCGTAGCCGATTATCGCGCCCACAAAGGAGCCCAGAAGGATTACGAGGCCGACCATCAGCGCTATTTTGGAGATTGCCTGAAGCAGGTTTCCGAGGAAAACGTATTCGTTGCGCTGGATTGCAATGAAGAAAACCTGGAAAAACGAGGTGAAGGTGTATGCTAGCATTAGCAGCGCGGAAAGGCGGATGGGCATCGCGAGCACGGGCTTGTGGAAAACCGCGGTCGCGATAACGTCCGCGAAAAGCATCATCAATGCGAAGACAGTTGCGGAAGCGATTATTTTGAGCCGGAAGGAGAAAACGAAATAGGACGCCGCTTCCTTCTTTTTGCCCCTTGAAAGCGCGTTGTTGAGGAAGCGTATCATTGTCGAGGCGGCGCCAAGGTCAGCGAAAACGTCCGCGAGAAGCGCGATGGAAATAATCCACGAGTAGAGGCCGAAGTCCGCGGGAAGCAAAAGGCGCGTGAGGTAAACGACGAGGAAAAGGTTCGCGAGCTTTATGGCGAGATTCGTGCCGACCTGGTAGGCAAAGTTTTTAGTGAATTTTCTCGCAATCCCCAAGGCGATTCCCCCGATTCATTTTTCCGCGGTTGCGGTGAGGTACATCGAGCCGAACTTTCTCGGAAGCAGAACATCGAGGTTTTTCTGGTAATAAAAATCCGCCTTTATTTTCTTGAATCCCGCAAGGTTTAGCAGGGTTTCGAGGTGGCCCGCCTGAAAAAGCATTTTGTGCTGCGTCTGAAGGCTTTTGTCCTCCTTGTTCCAGAGCGTTGCGTGGTAGGCGCCGAAAAACCCGATTACCGGCCTGTGGACGAAGTGGAAGCGCCAGTAATCCGCGTTGTCGGTTATTATTTCGAGTTTCCCGCCCTTTTTCAGGTACTTCCTGCAGTTCTCGAGGAAGAACTGCGGGTTTCCAAGATGCTCGAGGAGGCCCGCGGAATAAACCTCATCGAATGAATTCCAGTACTTTTTTGGCAACGGCTTTTCAAGGTCCCACTTCAGGTCCACCCCGCTGTACTTGTGAAAGTCGACGCCGAAGGCTCCGGGCTTCTTGTTTTTCCAGCAGCCGAGGTCGAGGGCGCGCATCAATTCACCGCATAAACGGTTGTGCAAGAATCATTATAAATTCTGGCAATCAGGTTCTTCGATTCGAGGGAATCGAGCAGTTTTTGCGGGAAAGTGGGCTTGTAGCACGAAACCGCGATGTGCGTGAAGCCGGAGGAAATTATTTTCGCGATCGCCTCCTCCGGAT